>CALWCD010000006.1 GCA_944376265.1 uncultured Clostridia bacterium
GGTTTTATTTGCCAAGGCTTTTTATTTACCCCTGGTAGAACCAGGGGTTTTGTTAAGCCTAAAGGCACTAAAAAAAGAGGACCTCACGCCGGTGAGGTCCTCCAGACAAACTCTAGGTACAGAAACTTACTCCGCGGCCTGCGCAGCGACCACGTTCTCGCAGAACTTCATCAGAATGCTGGCAGCGTGAGCACGCTGAGCGCCGGCGGTGGGAGTGATGGTGCCGTCGCCGTTGCCGTTGATCAGCTCGTTGGCGTTGGCCCAGGTGAGAGCGGTCTCGGCCCACTCGCTGACCTTGTCGGCGTCGGTGAAGGAGCTCAGATCGCCCTCGTTCTCCACATTGTACTTCTTGTAGAGAGCGTAGTTGTACAGCATCTGGGCAAGACCCTCACGGCTGATAGCGGTGTTAGGCCCGAAGGTTCCATCCCCGTTGCCGGCAACCACACCGTTTTCCACGGCCCAGGTAATGGCCTTGGCATACCACTGAGTGCCCACGTCGTTGAACTTGTCAGTGAGCTCCTCCACTTCGGGCTGGCCCTCCAGGTTGTAGAGGATCTGCACCACAGTGGCCCGGTCCAGCACGGTGGTGGGCTGGAACTGGTTGTTGCCGGTGCCGGTCATCAGGTCGTTGAAGTAGGCGTAACGCACAGCGTTGTAGTACCACTGATCCTTGTCCACGTCGGTGAAGGGCAGGGGATTGATGGTCTCATCCAGCACCTGAGCGTACAGGCTCTGGCCATAGGCATTGGGATGGAAATCCAGGGTGTAAGTAGTCTCAGAGGTGAACCCGGCATTGCAGGGATTCTCCTCCGCAGCAGCGAACACGGAGTACACGTCAGCCACGGTGCAGGCCTGGGTGAGGGCAGGCAGGGTTCTGATCACCGTGTTCAAAGCGGTGACGCCAGCTTCAAAACCGGTGGCCAACAGAGTGGCATAGTCGGCGTAGAGAGGATTGTTCTCAAGGGCCTTCGCCAGATAGGTGTAGGGATTGTACTGGGTGGTCACCACAATGGCCACGTCAGCGTTCACAGCCTTGATCGCGGCAATGGCGCCGACCAGCTTGTTGGAGAAGTTTTCGATGACAGCCTTGACGTTCTCCGACTTGGTGTAAGCGGCGAGATAAGGAAGGACCGCCATGAAAACGGTGCTGTCGCCCTCAGCCAGCTTCTGCTGGATTATTTCCTTGGTAAAGGGAACTTCAGGGGAATTGGCTGCATTGTAGGCATTGGCGACGTACTCGTACAGGTCGTCCATCAGGTCGTTGCCGCCCACAGTGATGGTGATAATGTCCGCGGAAGCGATTGCGGTGAGATTCTCCTGAATGGTTTCCGTGAGATCCGCAGAAACAGCGCCGCTCTCGGAAAGGTTCTGCAGGGTGTAGCCGCAGGTTTCCGCCAGCAGCTCGGGGTAGGCTTTTCCCTCATCCACACCATATCCGGCGGGGATGCTGTCGCCCAGAGCCACATAGACCTTGGGAGCTTCCACCTCTTCTGCGCCCGCAGACAGAGGGATCATGCAAACTACCATGCACAGGCACAGCAGCATTGCCAGAATTTTCTTGCTCATCTTGTTTGTGTTCCTCCTTTGTTTTTTAGATGACACGCGCCAGGAGCCTCTGGCGTCAAAACGCCCTGGGCCGGCCCAAGGCTGGTCTCTCAGGATTGCCACCAGAACCGCCGCATTCCACAGACCGCTGATGGTAGAACCCATTATACCATATAAATTTCAATTTTCCATCCCTATTTTTTGAATTAAAATGAATAAACTCCCCGGGAAACAGGTTTGTAAGGGATTTTCCCCCTTTCCGGCAATGGTTTTCCTTTTTTGGCAAAACCCATTGTCAAAGGGCTGACGCCGGAGTATAATCTCCTTGAACAGGGAATGAAGTTCTCCCTTGGGAAACCTAAACCGCTTGTAAAAGCTGATGACTTCTGCGAAAACTGTTGTGTTTTGTTCGCAGAAAGGCATTGGCTTTTTTGCGTTTCAAGGCGAAGGAGGAAAAACACCATGCTCACATCTCTCGCGTTAATCTTCTTGGTAGGGCTTGCCATGGCCGCCTTCTGCCAGCGGCTGAAGCTGCCCCGGATCATCGGCATGCTGGTGACAGGCATTGTTTTGGGGCCCTATGTGCTGAACCTGCTGGACCCCTCCATTCTGTCCATCTCCGCCGACCTGCGCCAGATGGCGCTGATTATCATCCTGCTGAAAGCGGGGCTTTCCCTGAACCTGGCCGACCTGAAAAAAGTGGGCCGTCCCGCCGTGCTTATGGCCTGCGTACCCGCCAGCTGCGAGATTCTGGGATTTGTGCTGCTGGCCCCTCTGGTGCTGGGCATCACCCGGACAGAGGCTGCCGTGATGGGAGCCGTGCTGGCAGCCGTGTCCCCGGCGGTGGTGGTCCCCCGCATGGTCCAGCTGATGGAGGGCAGGTACGGCACGGACAAGAGCATCCCCCAGCTGATTATGGCAGGCGCCTCCTGCGACGGCATCTTTGTCATTGTGCTCTTTTCCACCTTTGCGGGCATGGCTCAGGGAGGCAGCGCCCATCTGCTGGACCTGGCCTCCATTCCCGTTTCCATGGTGCTGGGCATTCTTCTGGGCGCCGCCGCGGGCTTTGGCCTGAGCCTGTTTTTCGAGACCGCCTACGCCCACAAGCACTACGTGCGCAACAGCATGAAGGTAATTGTGGTGCTGGGCACCGCCTTCCTGCTGATGGCTGTCCAGACCTGGCTGGAGAACATAGTGTCCCTCTCCGGACTGCTGGCGGTGGTGAGCATGGCTTGCGTCCTTAAGTTGAAAAGCGCCCCTTCTGTGTCCTACCGGCTCTCGGAGAAGTTCGGGAAGCTGTGGCTGGCCGCGGAGGTGATCCTGTTTGTGCTGGTGGGGGCCGCGGTGGACATCCGCTACACTCTGGACGCGGGCATCGCCGCCGTGGGGATGATCTTCCTGGCCCTGGGATTCCGGTGCGTGGGCGTGTGCCTGTGCCTGGTGAAAACGCCCCTTACAAAGAAGGAGCGGCTGTTCTGCGTGATCGCTTACCTGCCCAAGGCCACAGTCCAGGCGGCCATTGGGTCGGTGCCTTTGGCCATGGGCCTTCCCTGCGGCCAGATCGTCCTCTCCGTGGCAGTGCTGGCAATTCTCATCACAGCGCCCCTGGGAGCCATCGGCATGGACGCCACCTACAAACGGCTTCTTTCTCGGGAGGAGCCGCCTCTTCCCTCCTCCCAGAAAACCAGAACCTGAAAAACGCCCGTCCCTGATGAGGGGCGGGCGTTTCGCTGAGAGATGTCAGAGAGCATTCACCGTTTCCCAATAGGCGGCCACATCCACAGAAATTCTCCCCTTTCCCACTCAGCCTCGGCTTCAGGATATCAGCTTATCTGAAAAGTCTTATTGCTTTACACAAGCTTTAGACTTCCCGGTTTTTCTGGAAATTTCTTCGTTTTTTCACACACAATCTGTAAAGGCGTTTTGCTTTTCATATGTGCTTCAGAGGGAAGTACACGGTGTAGTCCTCGTAACCCACCTGATACAGGGGAATGAACCGGATTCCCCGCTCCTGACCCACGGTTTTAAAGGTGTCACGCCAGGCGCCCCACTCCCGTTCTCCGTCGTGGGCGAGAAGCCGGGCAGCGCCGCCTTCCACAGTGAGCTGGCGCTCCTCCCCGCACAGGCCGGCCAGGGTCACCGGGCCGTACAGGAACGCCACAGTGTCCGGGTCCTCCGGCAGGCTCCAGGTGGAGATGCGCATGGGCATTTCCATGCGGACCACGTCCCCGCTGCTCCACACCCGGTTCAGGGACACAAATCCGTTGCCGGCTTTGACCCGCACCTCTTCTCCTCCGTTGACAGTGACCACCGCCTCTCCCTGGATCCACCAGGGTGCCCGCAGGTGCAGGGCAAACTCCACCGGAGCCTCCGTTTCCACGGTGAGCACTTCGGCCCGGCAGTCGGGGTGGCGGGGGTACTTGGCAGTGTTCTCGTGGATATTCTGCCGGGCACTGGAGGTGCTGGAGAGATGGAAGCTTCCCGTAAGGGTGTCCCTGGTCATGGAAAGGGTCACCGGCCGGTCCTCTACCTGCACCTGAGCGGTAAAGTCAAAATACTGGGCCACATACAGCTGGCTCCCCTCCTGGTAGAGAATCCCCCGCTCCCAGGTGGAATTCCCCTGGACCAGGGTGCCGTGGCAGCAGAAAAAGTCGTTGGTCTCGCTGGCCCAGCCCTTGTGAGAGCCGGGAGCCAGGGGAAGGAAATAGGTGAGCAGCCCCTCGTCGGGGGTGTTGTAGTGCTGGCCGTTCGTCTTGAACCGCTGCCAGTAAGCCTGGGCCATCAAACCGTTGTAGATGCCCATCTCGATGTAGTCGGCGTAGCGGGCGTCCTTGGTCCAGCGGAACAGGTAGTCCGCCAGCCGGAGCATATTGTACACGGTGCAGTATTCCTGATTCTTGTCCCCCAGCCGGGCGCCCAAAAACCCCTTGGAGGACCAAACCTCCCCGCTTGTCTGGCCGCCGGTGGCGTACTGGCCCCGCTGGTCCACCGCCAGCTTCCAGTAGGCCTCCACAATGTCCCGCCAGCGCTGCTCCCCGGTGACCTCATAGGCTCTGGCGCAGCCCAGCACCTCCGGGATGGTGGTGTTGGCGTGCATGTTGGTGAGCACGTCTTTCCCCTCCAGCAGGGGATCGAACAGCCGGCGGCGGTAGTAGCGGTCCATCAGCTCCCGATACTTGTCCTTGCCGGTGTGGTCCAGCAGCTGGACCCAGATCTCCAGCATGCCCCCGGTCTCAAAGTCCAGGATATCGTCAAACTGCTCCCGGGTGAAGGTGCCGGACCACTGGTAGAACCAGTCGGCGAAACGGTCGGCCACTTCCAGGGCTTCCCGGTTCCCCGCCAGCTCGTACATGTCCACCAGGCCCATAAAGGTCTTGTGAAGGTTGTACTGGGGCGCCCACACCTGTTTGCCCCGGGCGATCCAGTGCAGGTACTTCTCCGGGATGGAACCGGCCCACTGGCCGCCGTTGTCCTCCTGGCACAGGGCCAGCTCGTGGACAATGGCATCGGCCTTGGCCTTGATCTCCCCATCCCCTGTGGCGTGGTACCGCATGGCAGCCGCGGACAGCCAGTGTCCCAGGAAATGGCCCCGAAGCTGGCAGGCCTGTGCCTCCCAGCCCCCGTGGATTCCCTCCGGCAGGTAGGGCGTGGTGAACCGGCCGGCTTCCAGCTGAAAATTCAGCACCAAATTTTCCGACTTCAGGTCCATCATATACTTGCGGTTCCGGCGTTCCCGGCGCAGAAGCTCCTCTTCCCGCAGGGTCATATCCGGCCCCCAAATTGTTTTCAGCATTTTTCAACTCCACCTTTCCAAAAGTCTCTCTGCTCCCATTGTACATAAAAACGGCGGAAAGGCAACCGCTTTTTCCCGTTTCCGGGCATTCTGGGGGAAAATGGGGAAAAATCGTGCAAACACCCCAGTTTTTTTCCCGTTTTACCTTGGTATCTTGGAGGATCTATGGTATGCTTTATCATAGTATTCGTTTGATTTTCCATTTCTTTTTCACATTTTCACCCAAGGAGGATCACCATGTCTGAAATCAATTTTAAATTGTATCAAAACCCCCATGGTCCCCAGATCGGCACGGCCTCGGCACCTGTCATCGAACAGGACGGGCTGTACTTCAAAGACCTGGCCGGCACCGGGGAACTGCTCCCCTACGAGGATTGGCGGCTGGACCCGGACACCCGGGCCAAAGACCTGGCTTCCCGGCTGAGCGTGGAGGAGATTGCCGGGCTGATGATGTACTCCCCTCACCAGATGGTGCCCGCCATGGCTGCCGGTCCCTTCCCCGCCACCTATGACGGCAAACCCTTCCCGGAAAGCGGCAAGGAACCCTGGGACCTGACTGACCAGCAGGTGCTGCTTCTGGAGCGGGACCACATCCGCCACGTGCTGGCCCTGAAACTGCAAAACGCGGAAGTGGCCGCCAAGTGGAGCAACAACCTCCAGCGGGCCGCAGAGGAGCTCCCCTGGGGCATTCCGGTGAACGTGTCCAGCGACCCCCGCCACGGAGCTTCCCAGGCGGGGGCGGAATTCAAAAGCGACGGCAGCGACGTCTCCAAGTGGCCCGAGGGCCTGGGCATTGCCGCCACCTTCTCCCCCCAGGTGTGCCGGGAACTGGGGGAGGCCATCTCCCAGGAATACCGGGCGCTGGGCATCACCACGGCATTGTCCCCCCAGGTGGACCTGGCCACGGAACCCCGGTGGATGCGTTTTGAGGACACCTTCGGCACCAACCCGGACCAGGTGACGGAACTGGGGAAAATCTACTGCGACAGTTTGCAGACCACCCAGGGCAGCCCCGACGGCTGGGGCAAGGACAGCGTGTGCGCCATGGCCAAGCACTGGCCCGGCGGCGGCCCCTGCGAAGGGGGACGGGACGCTCACTACGCCTTCGGCAAGTACGCGGTGTATCCGGGGGACAACTTCCAGGACCACCTGCGGCCCTTCCTGGAGGGGGTGTTCCAGCTGGACGGCCCCACCCAGTCTGTTTCCGCCATTATGCCCTACTACACCATCTCCTGGAACCGGGACGTGAAAAACGGCAAAAACGTGGGCAACTCCTACAGCGAGTACCTCATCAAGGACCTGCTGCGCCACACCTACCGCTATGAGGGGATCGTCTGCACCGACTGGGGCATTACCAAGGACCCGGCGCCGGTGATAGACTCCTTTGGCAGCCGGTGCTTCGGGGTGGAGGACCTCACCGAGGCCCAGCGCCATCTGCTGGCCATAGAAAACGGAGTGGACCAGTTCGGCGGCAACAGCGACATTGTGCCCATTCTGGAGGCCTACCGGCTGGGCTGCGAAAAGTACGGGGAAGAGGCCATGCGGGCCCGGATGGAAGCTTCCGCCGCCCGGCTGCTGAAAAACATTTTCCGGTGCGGCCTGTTTGAAAACCCCTACCTGGACCCGGAGGAGAGCAAGTCGATTGTGGGCTGCGAGAAGCTGGCAAAAGCCGGATATCAGGCCCAGCTCCAGTCGGTGGTGATGGTGAAAAACCAGCAGGCCCTGCCCATTCCCGAGAGGAAAAAGGTGTACATTCCCTCCAGGAAGATCAAGGCCCGGAAAAACTTCTTCCGGGGCATGGACCCGGAGCGGGAGGTTGTGCCGGCAGAGAGAAGCCTGGTGGAGAAATACTACCAGTGGGCGGACACCCCTGAAGAAGCGGACTTCGCCCTGGTGTTTATTGAGAGCCCCCTGTCCGACGGGTACTCCCAGGAGGACGCGGACCAAGGCGGCAACGGCTACGTGCCTGTGTCCCTTCAGTACCGGCCCTACGTGGCGGAACACGCCCGGGAGGTGAGTGTGGCCGGCGGAGATTTCCGGGAGAACTTCACCAACCGGAGCTACCGGGGCAAGACCGGCACCGCCGCCAACGAGTCCGACCTGGACCTGGTGCTGGACACCAAAGCCGCCATGGGAGACAAGCCGGTGATTGTCTGCCTGCGGATGCACAACCCCACCGTGCTCTCCGAGCTGGAGCCCTCTGCCGACAGCATTCTCATCGACTTCGGCGTGCAGGCCCAGGCCGTGTTCGACCTGGTGTCCGGCAAGGCGGAACCCTCCGGTCTGCTGCCGGTGGAGCTGCCCGCCAGCATGGAGACGGTAGAGCGCCACTGCGAGGACCGTCCCTTCGACATGGAGGTGTACACGGACCAGGCGGGCAACTCCTACGGCTATGCCTTTGGCCTGAACTGGAAGGGCGTCATCCAGGACCAGCGGGTCACCCGCTACCCCAAGGGGAAATAACCAGGCCATTCCTTCATGGGGAAGCGCCTCTTACGGGAGCCGTGTTTTTTTAGGGAGGACAGACCTCCCTTGACGCCGGACGCGGTCTCGTGCCACAATGGACCTAGAAACAGCGCCGCTGCCGCGGCGGGAAAACGGAGGGACACCATGATCTTTCAGCAAAATTCCCACGACCTCACCCTTCCCCTCTGGGGGCCCTATTCCTAGAAATACGCCGGGATCTCCCATGTGGCGGACCCAAACCAGGGCGTCCGGTTCGACCTGAGCGTGTTCCCCGGCCTGTACCGCCGCAAGGTGGAAGTGCCCAACGTGATGGTGGAGGGCAACTACCACATCTGGGAGGCCAGCCCCCAGCTCACCTACTTCTCCACCCGCCACCAGATTGAGGCACAGGACCGGGTTTACTGCGACATCTCCTACGGAAAGCTGGAGGAGGACGCCTATCTCATCCGGACCCAGTGCGTCAACCACAGCGGCGACATTCAGAACCTGGTGCTCCACTACATGGCGTCCCTCCAGTTCCCCGTGGTGAAAGACGGCTGGAGCTCCCGGGAGGCGCCTCCGGTGCGGTGGACCCTGCCGGAACACTGCCTGTACTGCCGGGCGGTGGACTACCGCCGGTTCACCCGGGACAACCCCCTGCCCACCGACTCCCTGGTCACCGACGGCAAACGCCCCAACGAGGTGCGGGGCAGCGGCTTCTCCGGCGGGTCCGCCGTGAAGCTTCAGAAGGGGGATAAGCTGGACTTTGTGCTGGACAATCCCCTCCCTGTTTCCCGCCCGGTTCTGGCGGTGCGGTACCAGAGTGCCCAGTCCTGTGTGTTGACCGCTCAAGGGGAGCATTTCGCCGCGGAAGGCCCTCTCCCTCCCCGGGAGCAGCCGGGGTTTGCCCTTGTGCCGATCAGCCGGTGGGATCATGAGGGCGGAAGCCTTTCCTTTTCCCTGTGGGTGGAGGAGGGCTCCCTGGTGGTGGACAGCCTGATTCTCTGCCAGAAGGAGGAAGCCTCCCAGCTGGACTGCCGCCCCTCCCCAACCCCCCACGTGCCCCAGGTGTGGGAACTGGGCTCGGACACGCCCTTGGACCAGGGTGCCTCCCCCATGCTGCCCCTGTTCCAGGATGCGGCGAAGGACCGGGACACCAGCCGGAATTTCCTCATTCTCAAATACCCCGACGCCCCGGGGTATTACGGGCTGTACTGGGATTTTCCCGACTACTGCCTGCGGTACTGGCTCACCGACGAGCTGGACTACTCTCTGCGGTACCTGGCCCACGACCACGTTCGGAAGGTGCTCACCGGCAACGGGCGGGGACATTTCTCCAACGTGTTCCTCCGGCCCATCCCCGTAAAGCCCCAGGAGAGCCTTTCGGTGTACGGGGTGGTGTGCCGGGGAGATTCCCGGGAACAGGTGGAGCAGAAGGTGGCGGAACTGGCCGCCCGGCGGGAGAGCTTTCCCCAGGCGTGGGAACGGCAGCATGCTTCCGCCCTGGAAGCCCAGGGGAATCCCCAGGGGGAGACCTACCGGTTCTCCCAGAACAGGATGATCGCCACCACCCTCACCAACGTGGTGTACCCCATTTACGTGAAGCGCAGCTACATCCGCCACAACACCCCGGGCAGATGATGGGACAGCCTGTACACCTGGGACTCGGGGTTTGTGGGGCTGGGGCTTGCCTCCTGCGACATCCAGCGGGCGGTGGACTGCCTCAACGCCTACGTGACGGAGCCCGGCGACCAGGAGACCGCCTTCATCCACCACGGCTCCCCGGTGCCGGTGCAGTTCTACCTGTTCCAAGAGCTGTACAGCCGGACCCAGTCCCGGGAGCTGCTGGCCTACTTCTACCCCCGGCTGCTCCAATACTACCGGTTCATGGTGGGCCGGCTTGGCAGCTCCGCCACCGACCCCTGGCAGTCCGGCCTGCTGAACGTGTGGAACTACTTTTACAACTCCGGCGGCTGGGACGACTACCCGCCTCAGGTGGCGGTCCACGCTCAGAGGCTGGAGGGCACCACTGCCGGCACGGTGACCACCGCCCACATGATCCGCTGCGCCAAGATCCTTTGCTTTGCCGCCCAGGCCCTGGGCGGGCTGGAGAAGGACATTCAGGAGCTGGAGGAGAACATGCAGCGGCTGACGGCAGCCATCCAGAACCACTGCTGGGACCAGGACTCCGGCTACTTCGGGTACCTCACCCACGACTCTCAGGGCAGGCCCCGGGAGATCTTCCGCCACAAGAGCGGGGAGAACTTCAACAAGGGCCTGGACGGTGCCTCTCCCCTGCTGGCGGGAATCGTGACCCCGGAACAGCGCTCCAGGCTGCTGGAGCACCTGACCTCGGACAAGGAGCTGTGGACCCCCATCGGCCTGTCCACGGTGGACCAGTCCGCCGCCTACTACAAGAAGGACGGCTACTGGAACGGCGCCGTGTGGATGCCCCACCAGTGGTTCTTCTTCAAGGCCCTGCTGGACTGCGGCAGGGGAGACTTGGCCTTCCGCATTGCCAAAACCGCCTTGGACCTGTGGAAAAACGAGACGGACCAATCTTACAACTGCTTCGAGCACTTCATCATCCTGTCGGGACGGGGAGCGGGGTGGCACCACTTCTCCGGGCTTTCCACCCCGGTGCTGCTGTGGTATCAGTCTTACTTCCAGCCGGGGACCATCACCACGGGATTCTCCGGGTGGGTCGTCTCCCAGACCTGGACGGAGGACCGGCGAGGGTTGGAGTGCGACCTTCTCTTCACAGACGGAGAGGGTCCCAGGACCCTGGTCCTTGTCATGGCGGCAGGGAGTTCCTACCAGGTGACCGCCAACGGCACGGCTGTGTCCCCTGTTGTGCGGGAAGGAGCCGCCCTGGAAGTGACCCTGGAAACGCTGCCGGCTTCGGGGAGCGTCCATCTCACCGTCACCCCGGAACCCTAACAGACCCCAAGCAAAAACAGCTTCCCAAAACGGGAAGCTGTTTTTCTGTCAGCCAAAGGAGATGCTATTTCTTGTAGTCGAAATCGGGGATCTTCTGCCACCGGTCCCGGAAATAGTGGGCGGCCAGCTTGGGCTTGCGGTCCCGGGTAAACAGGCCTTTCTTGTTGCCCTGGATGCGAAACATGCTCTGGCTGGTGGCAAAATCGGCAAAGTTCCAGGCCTGCTCCCCAATGACAAACTCGTACTCGTCAAACACGGAGTTGTTCATCTTGTAGAATTCCAGCTGGTACTCCTCGGTGTACATCACCGGGGTGGTGTCGTGGAAGCCCATCACAGTGTCGGCGCCGTACTCGGTGAAGATCACCGGCTTGCCGAACTTGCGCCACTGGTCCAGCTCTTCCCGCAATGCCTGCTGAGAAACCTCCAGATCCGGGCCGCCAAAATACCAGCCGTAATACCGGTTCAGGCAGATCACGTCGCTGAGCTGGGAGGAGCAGTCCGTGTCCGGGGTGGTATTGATGGAGACGCTCACCAGGGTGCAGGGCCGCTTCTGGGGGTCCAGCTGACGGGCCAGCTCATACAGGGGGGCGAAGTACTCGTAGGCCCCGGGGGCCGCGGAATCCGGCTCGTTGGCAATGCTCCACATCACCACGCAGGCGTGGTTTTTGTCCCGGGCAATCAGGTCCCGGATCACCTGTTTGTGGTGCTCCTGGGTCTGAACGCCGTGTTCCTTATCGAAGGTCTCCACCTTTTGGCCGTTGAAATTGGCCCCGCCTCCAAACTGGAAGTTGAGCCCCACGGCGGTGGTCTCGTCGATGACCACAAACCCCTCCTGGTCGCACAGGCGCATCATTTCCTCGCTGTAAGGGTAGTGGCTGGTGCGGAAGCTGTTGGCCCCCTGCCACTTCATCAGGGACATGTCCTTGGTGTTCATGGGCAGGTTCATGCCCCGGCCGGCGGGGAAGGTGTCCTCGTGACGGCCGTAGCCTTTAAAGTAAAAGGGCCTGCCGTTGATGAGGAACTTGGTCCCCTCCACCTTTACGGTGCGCACCCCGTAGGGCAGGGTGTACACGTCCTGGCCGAAGGTGACCCGGATATCGTACAAATAGGCGTTCAAGGGCTGCCACAGGCGGACGTTCTCAATCTCCAGGTCCCCTTGGGTTCCCTGGGACTGGGCCACTTGGTTCCCTTCCCGGTCCAGCACCTGCACCAGGCAGTCTCCCTCCCCCACCGTCTCCACGGTGTAGGCAAGCCTGGCCTTTTGACCCTGGACTTCCGGGGTCACCCAGATATCGGCAATGTAGTCCTTGGGAGTGGTGTACAGCGTTACCGGCCGGGTGATGCCGCAGTAGTTGAAAAAGTCGAAGTTGGGCCGGTTCTGGGGCTTTTTCGGGGCGGGACCTCTCCCGCCTCCCAGCATGTCCGACTGGCCGCCCACCGGCAGGGTGGTGTAGTCGATCACATTGTCCACGGCGATGGTGAGCAGGTTGTCCTCTCCGTCCCGCAGCAGTTCCGTAAACTCCACCTCAAAGGGCAGGAACCCGCCCCGGTGTTCGCAGACCATTTCCCCGTTCAGGTAGATCTTGGCGTGGTGGGTCACCGCGGCGCACCGCAGCACCACCCGCTGGTCCCTCACAAAAGCAGGCACCGAGATCTTCCGCTGGTAAAACACCCAGCCGTAATGGTCCCGGAAATCCACGCCCTCCTTCAGGTCGTTGTAGGAGGCCGGCACCGGCATGGTCATGGGCTCTTTCAAGGGAGCGGCGTACCACTGTTCCTCAAAGCCCCGGCCATTGTCCAGCTGAAAGTCCCAAACGCCTCCCAGGTCGCTCAGCAGCCGGGAGGGGGTCAAAATAGGATATAACATAGAGCTGCCTTCCTTTCCCATGGCGATTCCGCCAGCAGTATGGTGAGAGGAGCCGGAAGCGGACGCCTCTTCTCCCCTATCCATATTTTACATGATCTCTCAGGAAAGGCAACCGTTTTTTGTGAGGTACTTTCAGAACATTCTCACGCTTCCCCCAGGTTTCCGGTCACCCGCTCCAGCAGGGAAAGAAGCTGTTCCCGCTCTTCCCGGGAAAAGCCCCGGAAGCTTTCCTCCTCCAGGCGGTGGATGACCTCCATGGCCTGCTGCCCCGCTTCCCTGCCCCGCGGGGTCAGGTACACCTGAAAGGCACGCTTGCCCCCCGGCAGCCGCACCTGCTCCTTGCGGATGAGCCTCCGCTCCCCCATGCGCCGCAGAAGGACCGTCATGGTGGCGGGTTCCACCCCGCACCGGCAGGCCAGCTCCTTTTGGGAAAGACCCTCCTCCCCCAGAAGGTGAGCCAGCACCTTTGGCTGGCCCTCAGTGAGGCCCAGCCGGGCAAACTCCCCAAAGCTCCGTTTCCGGTGAGCCGCGGAAGCGGCGATCAGCGCCACATGCAGCGGAATGTTCACCGGCTCTCCCCCCTTTCGCAGGCCGTTTCCGAGAGGCTCACTCCTTTACAAACCGGAACACGTTCCAGGAAAGGCGCTTCAAGGTGGCGGTGACCACCCCGTTTTCCTCCTTGGCGGCAGAGCTCACGGTGGGCCGGATGGCGTCTGGGTCCTCACAGGTATTCCGCGCCTCCATGTCGTCGCTGTACAGCTGGATCTGCTCCACAAACCGATAGCCTTCAAAGGCGGAGACGTCCAGTTCCACGTCCGTGTCCCCTTCCCAGTCCCGGTTGATGGCAAAGAAGTTCAGGGTGCCGTTTTTCTCGTCGTAGGCAGCGGCGGCGTCCACAAAGGGCAGGCCCTCCTTGGAGGGGTACTGGGACGTGTCGTTCACAGCATAGGCGGGCAGGTCGAAGGTTTCGCAGTCCAGGCCCACCTGGAGGGAAACGCCCCTGCCGTATTCCATCAGCTGGCGGAAGGGATAGTAGGCGGCGGTTTTCCACACGTGGTCACGGTCCGTAGCGCACAGAGTGGCAAGGCCGCCGGTCATGCAGCCGATTTTCACCCGGTCCGCATGGCGCAGGAATGCCAGCAGGGTGCTGGTGTTTCCCAGAGCCCCCACCATGTCCCCGCCGGGGAACCGGCGCTGCTCCATGTTGTCGGGGTCGTGGCGGACATAGGTGTCCTCCGGGCTGAACTTGTAGTGAGAGGCGTACAGGTTGTAGGGGCCCCAGCCCGGGTGGCGGATTCCCTCCAAAGGCCGGGACATGGCGCCGTACTCGTCGAAAGAGAGCATCATCTTCCGGGGGGAGCGCATTTTTGCCTGGACAAAGTCGCACAGGGCCGCCTCGGTCTCGATGTAGTCCTCAATGTAGGCGGAGCCTCCCAGCAGCTGGGCGTAGTTCCCCGGGGCGGCGGTGTGGTAGTGGTGCATGGACACATAGTCCACCGCGTTGTAGCACTCCTGAAGCACCTCCAGGTCCCACTGGGGATAGTGGGCCAGGAAGGGAGAGGAGGAGGCGCACACCGCTGTCTCAATGGAGCCGTCCACCCACTTCATGGCCTTGGACACCTCGTTGGACAGCACGCCGTAGCCCTTGGGGTCCTTTTCCCAGGAGCCGATCTGCCAGGGGCCGTCCATCTCGTTGCCCAGGTACCAGGTCTTCACCCCGTAGGGTGTCTCATGGCCATACTGCTTCCGCAGGTCCGACCAGTAGGTGCCTCCCTCGTGGTTGGTGTACTCGGCAATGTGGATGGCATCCAGAATGGTGCCGGTGCCCAGGTTGATGGTGTACATGGGCTCCGTCCCCGCCAGTTCCGCCCACTGGAGGTACTCGTCGTGGCCCACGTCGTTGGGGATATACTGGTGCCAGGCCAGGTCCAGGTGGGCCTTTCGCTGGTCCATGGGGCCGATGGAGTCCTTCCACTCCCAGCCGGAGACAAAGTTGCCTCCCGGCAGCCGCAGGGCAGGCAGGCCGGACTCCTTCACGGCCTGCAGGAAGTCACGGCGGAACCCGTGCTCGTCGGCGGTGGGATGCTTGGGGTTGTACATGCTGCCGTTGACAATGGTGCCGATGGGCTCCATAAAGGCGCCGTACAGCCGGGGAGAGATTTCCCCGATGGTGAACTTGGGGTGCAGGGTCACTTTTGCTTTCTTTGCCATAGGTCTTTCCTCCCAAAAGAATGGTGGTTCCTGTGTTTGCCACAGCAGATTAGCTTTCTAATCCGCTTTGTCCAACTCGATTATAACTAAAAACGTTTCGTTGTCAAGGGATTTTCCGTAGAAAGAGCCGGGCCCCTTTCCTCTTCCCTGCCGGGGCCGGTGTTTCCCTTGAGATACGGAAAAAAATCTGCTATAATCTTCAGGTAAAAACGCTTTCGCAGGGAGATGGAATTTCAATGAATATCACGCTGGAAAATCTCACCAAGCGGTTTCCCGCCCGGGGCCGAAAAGCCCAGGGGGAAACCACCGCTGTGCGGGACCTGTCCTTCCAGGTGCCCGACGGCATGCTGGTGGGGCTGCTGGGGCCTTCCGGCTGCGGAAAGTCCACCACGCTGAACATGATCTGCGGGCTGGAAACGCCCACCTCCGGAAAGATCTTTTTCGGGGAAGAGGACGTAACCAGCCTTGCTCCGGAGCTGCGGGGCGTGGGCATGGTGTTTCAAAACTACGCCCTCTACCCCCACTTGACGGTGATGCAGAACATTTTGTTCCCGCTGGAAAACCTGAAGGGGAAAGACCGGCCCACCCGTCAGGAGATGCGCCGCCGGGCATTGGAGACCGCACGGCTGGTGCAGATAGAGGAGCTGCTGGAGCGCAGGCCCCGGGAGCTTTCCGGCGGCCAGCAGCAGCGGGTGGCCATTGCCCGGGCCCTGGTGAAGATGCCCCGTGTCCTGCTGCTGGACGAGCCTCTCTCCAACCTGGACGCCCGGCTGCGGCTCCAAACGAGAGAGGAGATCTGCAAGATTCAGAAAAAGACCGGCATCACCACCCTGTTTGTCACCCACGACCAGGAGGAGGCCATGAGCATCTCCGACTGGATTGTGGTGATGAAAGAAGGGGTGCTGATGCAGCAGGGCGCCCCCCAGCAGGTGTACGACGATCCCCAGAACCTGTTCGTCGCCAAGTTCCTGGGCACCCCTCCCATCAACGTGTTCGAGGGCCTTGTGAAAAACGGAAGGCTGCTTCTGGACGGACAGGAGGCGCTCTCTGTCCCCGGCGCTCCCGACGGCGACGTGTGGGTGGGCATTCGGCCCGAGGGCTTCCTGCCCCATCCCCAGGGGACTGTGTCCTGCGCCCTGGACCGGGTGGAGGTGCTGGGCCGGGACACCAGCATTGTGTGCGCCCATCCCGCCTGCCAGTCGGGAACGGTGCGGGCCATCATCCAGTCGGAAAACCAGGTGGACCCCGCCGGAAAGACGGTGCGGTTTGCCCTGCGCCCGGAAAAGGTGTTCCTGTTCCACCGGGAAACCGAGGAACGCATCCGCTTTGACTGTACATCCCAGGCCGGTCTGTAACAGGCTGGGGCCTTTCCATTTTGAAAAGAGGGAATCTCTATGGACCGCAATTCCAAAAAGGCCTGGCTGTACCTGCTGCCGTCGCTGGTGCTGCTGGGCGCGTTCTTGATCTATCCGCTCATCGACGTGCTGATCTACTCGGTGGAGGAGTGCTACAACTTCGCCTCCCAGACCTACCAAGGGGTGGGGCTGTACAACTACTCCTACGTGCTTCACGACCCCTACTTCCTGCAAGCGGTGGAAAACACCTTCGTGCTGGTGGTCATCACTGTGCCCTGTTCCACTGTGCTGGCCCTGCTGATCTCCACGGCCCTCAGCTCCATCCGGCCTCTGCGGCAGCTGTTCCAGACCATCTACTTCCTGCCCTACGTCACCAACACCCTGGCGGTGGGCCTGGTGTTCATGGTGCTGTTCCAGCGCACCGAGTACACCGACGGCCTGGTGAACCTGATGCTGGGCTGGTTCGAGGCGGGCCCCATCGACTTTATCAACGGCCCCCACTGGGCCAAGATGTTTGTGCTGTGCTTTTACACCATCTGGGTGGTGCTGCCCTTTAAGATCCTGGTGCTCACCAGCGCCCTGGCCTCGGTGAGCGAGGAGTACTACAAGGCAGCCCGGGTGGACGGCACTTCCCGGACCCGCATCTTCTTCCGCATCACCCTGCCCATGATCTCCCCCATGATCGTCTACCTGGTGATCACCGGCTTCATCGGGGCCTTCAAGGCATACAGCGACGCGGTGGCTCTGTTCGGCACGGACTTGAACGCCGCGGGGATGAACACCATTGTGGGGTATGTGTACGACATGCTCTACGGGGACAGCGGCGGCTATCCCTCCTACGCCTCGGCGGCGGCCATTATCCTGTTCGTTATCGTGCTGACCATCACCTGCGTGAACCTGCTTGTCACCCGCAAGCGGATCTCTGACTGAGGAGGCGATTGTTATGAACCAAACTTCTCCCCAGAAACAGAACGCACTTGCCCGGAAAGAGGGGCTGCGGTCGGCGCTGACCTACCTGTTCCTCAGCGTGTGGGCGGTGGTGGTGCTGTTCCCCTTCTACTGGATGGTGCTCACCTCCATAAAAAGCTACGGCGCCTACAACAGTGAGCACACCCCGGTGTTTGTCACCCTGTCCCCCACTTTGGAAAACTACCAGAACGCCTTTACCGCCGTGCCCTTGGGCGGCTACCTGCTGAACACCCTGATCTTTGCCGTGGCCACCACCGCCGCCATGGTGGTGGTGAGCACTTTGGCGGCCTACGCCTTTGCCCGGCTCCGGTTTCGGGGGAAAAATCTGGTGTTCGGCCTGTTCCTGTCCATGATGATGATCCCCACGGAGCTGGTGGTCATCACCAACTTTGTCACCATCACCAACCTGGACCTGCGCAACAGCTTTTTGGGGCTGATCCTCCCCTCCATCACCTCGGTGTTTTACATCTACCTGCTAAAGGAGAACTTTGAGCAGGTGCCCAACGAGCTGTACAAGGCCGCCAAGGTGGACGGCACCTCGGACCTGAAATACCTGTGGAAGGTGATGGTGCCCATCTGCCGGCCCACCCTGGTGACCATCACCATTTTAAAGCTGATCGAGTGCTGGAACTCCTACGTGTGGCCCCGGCTCATCACCGACGACCCCGCCTATTTTCTGGTGTCCAACGGCATTCAGGAAATCCGGGAAAACGGCTTTGGCCGGGAAAACGTGCCCGCCATGATGGCCACTGTGGTGGTCATTTCCGTGCCCCTGATCCTGCTGTTTTTGGGCTTCCGGAAAAAGATTATGGAGGGCGTCTCCAGAGGAGGGACCAAAGGATGAAACAGACTCGCTTCTGCCTGGTTCTGCTGCTCTCCCTCTGCCTGGTGTTCCTTTCCGGATGCCACGGCAGCCGGGACCAGGCCGCTTTTTCGGTGCCGGACCAGCTGGAGGAATCTCAACAGCAGGAGATCACCTTCTGGGCCAAAAACGACACCAACATGCGCCAGACGGAAATTTACAAGCAGGCCATTGAGGAGTTTCAGGAGCTGTACCCCAGCATCACCGTCACCCTCCGGCTGTACACCGACTACGGCGACATCTACAACGATGTGATCACCAACATCGCCACCCAGACCACCCCCAACGTGTGCATCACCTACCCGGACCACATCGCCACCTACCTGACCGGCGACAATGTGGTGGTGCCTTTGGACCAGCTGTTCGACGACCCCAAATACGGCCTGGGAGGCAGCGAAGTGAAGTTCGACTCCCCCACCAAGGAGGAGATTGTGCCCCAGTTTCTGGAGGAGTGCAAGCTGGGAGGCTCCTACTACGGAGTGCCCTACATGCGCTCCACCGAAGCGTGTTACATCAACAAGGACTTTGTGGAGGCTTTGGGCTACACCCTGCCGGAGACACTCACCTGGGACTTTGTGTGGGAGGTCAGCGAGGCGGCAGCCGCCACCCTGGAAGAGGACGGCACCTACTCCCTCAACGGCCAGAAGGTGCTCATCCCCTTCCTCTACAAATCCACCGACAACATGATGATCCAGATGCTCCGCCAGCTGGACGCGGGCTACTCCACCGAAACCGGAGACATCCAGCTGTTCAACGACACCACTGCCGGCCTGCTGCTGGGCATTGCGGACCACACCGCTTCCGGAGCCTTTTCCACCTTTAAAATCTCCGGCTACCCGGCAAACTTCCTGAACGCGGGCCAGTGCGTGTTCGCTGTAGACTCCACCGCCGGCGCCACCTGGATGGGCAGCGACGCCCCCCTGGTGGACATCGCCGAAGAGGAGATCGTGGACTTTGAGACGGTGGTCATGGAGATTCCCCAGTTCGATCCGGAGAATCCCAAGATGATCTCCCAGGGGCCCTCCATCTGTATCTTCAACAAGGAGGACCCCCAGGAGGTGCTGGCTTCCTGGCTGTTCACCCAGTACCTGCTCACCGATTCGGTGCAGATGGCCTACTCCCAGACGGAAGGCTACGTGCCGGTGACCACCCGTGCCCAGGAAAACCCGGCCTACCAGGAGTATCTCTCCCTGGCCGGGGAGGACAACGACACCCACTACCAGGTGAAGATCGACGCGGCCCAGCTGCTGTTGAACAACCTGGACAACACCTTCACCACCCCGGTGTTCAACGGTTCCACCTCCCTGCGGGACGCGGCGGGACAGCTGATTGAGGACGTGACCAAGTCCGTGCGGCGGAAACAGACGGTGGACGAGTCCACCATCCGGCAGCTGTACGCCGACACCCAGGCCCTGTACCACCTGGACGCCTCCACCCCCTCCGGCGGGAAGGCGGATCTGGGGCCTCTGCCCGGCACGGCGGTGGCGCTGCTGGCTGCCCTTGCCGGTGTGTGGGTCTTGATTCTCGCCTATTTGGCAGCCAAGGTTCTGGGCCGAAAAAGCAGGGAAAAAGCCATTTCCAAGGGCCATCGCAGTTGACTTTTCCGCAAAATGGGACTATAATAAGGCCGTTTGTTTCCAAACAGGCGTAAGGGGGCCCCTGCCCGGCGGAATGTCTTGCCAAAGGGTATTTCCGGCCCGGAATACGCCCCTACGTTATTTACAACAAAGGAGAATCACTATGCGTAAGATCGTTTGTGCCGTGCTGGCTCTGTGCCTGGCCGCTTCCATGGCCGCCTGTGCCGGCAACACCACCTCCGGAAGTTCCACTGCTTCCGATTCCAGCGTGACTTCCGAGACCTCTGTCTCCCAGGAAGAAACCAGCTCTGACGTGGCTTCCGAGGACACCGACTCCCAGTCCTCCGAAGAGGGCTCCGAGGCCTCCGGCGAGGTCCTGTCCTACGAGGAGTACATGGCTGCCGAGCTGGACAGCGAGGTGACCATTCAGGCCTACGTGCAGGCCAAGCAGTCCTGGTGGGAAGACAAGGCCACTGTGTACCTGCAGGATCAGGACGGCGGCTACTTCGCCTATGGAATGGCCTGCAGCGAAGAGGACTACGAGAAGCTCACCGAAGGCACCCTCATTCAGGTGACCGGCTTCAAGAGCGAGTGGTCCGGCGAGATTGAGATTATGGATGGCAGCTTCACTTTCGTGGAGGACGGCGACACCTTCGTGGCTGAGCCTCTGGACGTGACCGAAATGCTGGGCACCGACGAGCTGGAGTCCCATCAGAACGAGAAGGTCTCCTTCAAGGGCCTGACCGTGGAAGCCAGCACCGATGCCAACAACAACGAGGCCGCCTTCCTGTACAACGACAACGGCTCCGGCGCTGACGGCGACGACCTGTACTTCAACGTTTCCTACAACGGCCAGACCTACACCTTCACCGTGGAGTCCTACCTGTGCGACAACACCACCGAGGTGTACAAGGCTGTCACCGCTCTGGAAGTGGGCCAGACCATCGACTGCGAGGGCTTCCTCTACTGGTACGAGGGCGTGAATCCCCACATCACTTCCGTGACTGTGGCGGAGTAACTTCCCCCATCGGAAAGAATTTGGAATAAAACACCCCCGGCAAGGGACGCTTCAAGCGCTCCCGCCGGGGGTGTTTTTTGCTCTTTTTCCAAGGAAGGGGATCAGCCCTTCACAGCCCGCTCATAGGAATAGCCGTAGTGGCTGCGGAGGGTCACAGGGATCAGCTCAAAGGACTGGAGGGAGTTTTCAGACAGGGTGAGGGTGAACTTCACCTCTCCGTTTTCCGCCTCCAGCAGCTGGGTCTCCAGGCCGGGAACGGCGCTCTCCTGAAGCAGCTGCTTCTGAGCCTGGGTGAGCTGGGCAGGTTCGCCCAAGTCGTGCCAGACCTTCAGGGGGTTGGCGTGGGTCTCGTCCACGGTGCGGGTGAGCAGGCACCACTGGCCCTCTCCAGGCAGAGTGAAGGTGAGGCTGGTGGCGTCCTGGGCCTCCTGGGCCACGTTCCAGGCCACGCCCGCCACGGTGCCGTCCTCACGGCGCACCGCCACGGACTCCTTATTCCGCAGCAGGCACTTGCCCTGAAGCTGCTTGAAAAAGGCAAAGGTCCAGAAGGTGGGCTTGGGAATGCAGCCGTTGGCCACCAGACCGAAACCGCCGTGGAAGGGGGTGAAGGGAACGCCCATCTCCTCGAACACGTCGCCGAAGGTCCAGTAGGAGTAGGACTCGTTCACCTCTCCCAGGCTGGCCAGCAGCCGGGCAATGTAGGCGGCGTTCCGGGTGGTGTCGTGGACAGGGCTGTCAGGCCGGTAGGAGGTATTGAACTCGGTGATGTGCATGGGCATGCCCTTGTATTCCGGGAAGCTGTCGATGATCTCCCGGGAACGGCGCAGCTCCTCGAAGCTCACCTCCGGGTCGCGGAGGCCGCCGTAGCTGTAATGGCCGTCCTCACTGGGGTCGTCGAAGGTGTAGAAATGGCGGGTGACAAAGTCCAGAGGCAGCGCTTTGTTGTGGCAGAACTCCATAAAGTCCTGCATCCACTCCACGTCCCTCACGCCGCAGATGGCGGGGCCGCCCACCTGGAACCGGCTGTCCACTTCCTTGATGGCAGCCAGGGTCTTTTCAAACAGGCGGAAGTACTCCTCCTTGTCAGCGCCCTTCCAGAAACCGGGCAGGTTGGGCTCGTTCCACACCTCGATGGGCCAGGTAAGGGCGTCCTCTCCGTACCGCTCCAGCAGGTGGCGCAGCAGAGCCTGGACCATGGCCTGCCAGGCCTCATAGGTCTTGGGAGGGGTCACGTTGCCCTTCCAGTAGAACACGGTCTGGTCCCCGGATGCCATCTTTTTGGGCATGAAGCCCAGCTCCAGGAAGGGCCGCAGGCCCACTTCCCGGTAGCTGTCCATCACCCGGTCCAGGTAGGTGAAATTGTACTCGGGCACCATGTTCCCGTTTTCGTCCTTGCGCTCCTGGTAGATGGCCATGTCATCGCAGAACAGGCCGTGACCCCGGATGTAGGAAAAGCCGATGTGCTCCTGCACCAGCTTCAGCTGCTCAAAATACTCCCGGTGGAGTGCCAGGCCCATGCGGCCGGTGCCCACGCAGTAGTCGGCATGGTTGTAAAAAGTCTCCCCGCAGGCGGGGTCCAGTTGGTACTGTCGTTCGATCATATTTTAAAATCCTCCTAAATCAATTTACCAGATGCGGTAGTTCCCGCTGAGGGCCAGCAGGGCGAAAAAGTACAGGCAGTTGTCGTAGTAGCGCCGGTCTCCCAGACGAAGGGGAGTCTCCCAGAACCGGCGGACCCACTCCTCTTTGT
The DNA here is from genome assembly GCA_944376265.1 of uncultured Clostridia bacterium. Taxonomy (GTDB): domain Bacteria; phylum Bacillota; class Clostridia; order Oscillospirales; family Acutalibacteraceae; genus Acutalibacter. Next base: position 22,333 of record CALWCD010000006.1, read on the forward strand.
AAGCGCCGTCACTGGCCAGGGACGTTTCCGCCAAGGTGGCCAGCAGTCCCACCGGGTGGAGAGCCTTCATGTCCGGCACGGGAGTGCCGTCGATGAGGAACACCCCTTGGGTGGAGCCGTTCTGCTGCTCGGTGAAAAACTTCTGGATGTTGGCCGCGATGGTCCGCTGCTGGGGGTCGGCGGCAAACCAGGAGTAATCCAAGCCGATGTTGGCGGCAGTGCGGTAGGCGTCGCTGTAAAACCAGTCGTGGCGGCCGCCGAACTCACCGGGCTTGGTCACCTGGGGAGTGCCGTCAAAGGCGGCGTACTCAGCGCTGAGGCCGGTCTCCGGGTGGCAGGCCTTGTGGAGATACTCCCGGCTGGCTCTGGCAGCCTTCTTCCAGAAGGGACGGTCCTCCTCATTGGCCCACAGGGAAAACAGGTCGTAGAAGTGGGGCAGGTGGTAGGAGGGGTCGGAGAAATCACGCTCGGCGATAAACCGGATCAGCTTGTTGTCCGGGTCCCACATGGCCCGGCCGGTGCCGGGCTCCTCCCCCTTGTGGAGGCAGTCGTGAAGCAGGTTCCGAGCCTCCTGGGAGTAGGCGAAAATGCCCTCCCCGTCGCCCCACCGGTGGGAGGCGAAAAACAGGGCCATGGCGAAATATTCCTCCCCGTCGGGAGCGGCGCCAAAGGCGTTCTTGGAGCCGTCCACCCCGCAGGACCAGGCAAAATACCCGGCGTTCTCCCCTTCGGTCAGGTACATGTGGGTCTTGGCCCACTTCCAGATCCGGTTAAACTCCTCCTGCTTGTCCATCTGCACGCACATCATCATGCCGTAGGACATGCCCTCGGTGCGGGCGTCGTGGTTGCCGGTGTCCTCCAGATAGCCCATATCCTCCCCGGCGGTGTGGTAAAACCGCTGGTCCTCCGGGCCGTAGAAAATGGTCTGGAAGGCATCTTCCACCTTCCGCTGGATCTCTTCCCTGGAATAGCCGCACTCCTCAAAAAGGCTGCGGTAGGTTCCCGTGTAAAACGCTCCTTCCATTTTGAAAAAGCTCCTTTCCCCTTAAGTTGTAAGAACAACTTGTCCTTTCCGCGAAATTATAGCACCCCGCTTGGAAAACTGCAAGACATGGAACCAAGAAAATGAAAAAGCCTCCCCTGAGGGAGACTCTTTCCTGGTTTACGCCTGGGACGCCCCGCCGCCGGGGGCCAGTTTTCCCTCCTTGGCAAGCCACTCCACCGTGTCCTCCACGGTCTCCGCCAGGTCCCGGGGATGGTACCCCAGCTCCAGCTCCGCCTTGTGGTGGGAGAACTGGGAATTGGCCCGCAGGGTGTACAGAGAGTAGGCGGTGTACAGGGGCGGCTGACGCAGCAGGGCGTAGTAGGTCTCCGCCAAAGGCGCCGCCGCCCTGGCCAGCCACATGGGAAGCACCGTCCGAAGCCGCTTCCTTCCGGCAGCCCGGCTGATCTGGTCCAGCAGCTCCCGGATTTCCACCCGCCGGTTGGAGAGGATGTAACACTCTCCCCCTCTGCCCTGGCGGCAGGCGGCCAAAATGCCCTGGGCCACGTCCCGCACGTCCACAAAGTCGTAGCCCCCTTTGACGCACGCCCGCAGCCTTCCGCTGCACAGGTCCAGCACCATCTGGGTCAAATGGCTGCCTGTGTAGTCGTAGGGGCCGATCATCCCCGAGGGCTGGACAATGCAGCCGTTGAGCCCACGGTTCCACACGGCTTCCAGCACCAGCTGGGCCGCCTGGGCTTTTGTCTTGGCGTACTGGCCCTCCACCAGATCCGGGTCAAACCGGCGCACCTCCCGGATGGTCTGGCCTTTGGGCTTTTCCGGAATAGCGTGGACGCTGTTTACATAAACCAGCTTCCCGCCCGCCTCCAGGGTTTTTCTCACCACATGCTCCGTGCCCTCCACGTTGACCTGGTACAGCCTGGGGTCCTTTTTCGATTTGATGGTGACCACCGCCGCGCAGTGAATTACAAACACCCGGGCGTCCTCCGGGACGTGGAACAGCTCTTCCAAGGTCTCCTCCCGGGTCACGTCCCCCCGATAGATCCGGCAGGGGAGCCCTTCCAGGGCGGGGCTTGAGTCCTGGGGAAGTACAAGGGCACGCACTTGGCTGTCCGGCTCCTGGGTCAGCAGGCGCACCAGGTTGTTGCCCAAAAAACCGCTGGCCCCCGTGACGATATAGAGATCCTTCACATCCGCCGCCTCCTTTTGCAGGTTCCGCTTCCTTGGGTTGCCGGCTTTTTTTACACTTTCATGGTAACACGTTTTGTCCCCCGGGGCAACCCCGCCCCGCCTTTTCCGTACCTGGGCAGCAAAAAAGAGGCTGCCGGAAAACCCGGCAGCCCCCTTGTTGCAGATTTGGATTCCCATGGCAAAACGGCTGAATGGCCGCGGCTTACTTTTCCAACAGCCCGTTGCGTGAGAGGATGTCCCGGATCTTCTCCGTCTCCTCCTGGGTGGCGGGCAGCATGGGAGCGGCGCAGCTGGGACCCATGGCCACGCCCCGGAGAGCCATGGCCTTCTTGATCACCGGCACAAACTGGGGCGCCACGTCGTAAATGGCCATGAGGCTGTCGATCTTCTGCTGGTATTCCGCCATGCCGGCAAGGTCGTCCTCCCGGGCACGCTGGGCGTAGCCGGAAGCCACCTCCGGGGCAAAGTTGGACAGCCCGGCAATGCAGCCGTCGCCGCCGCAGAGCAGGTTGTGGCCGAAGAATTCATCAAACCCGGAGAACACCAGGAACTGGGGAAATTCCTTCTTCACCCTCTGGATCAAACCGCGGGTGTGGCCCATGGCGCCCACGGTGTCCTTGATGCCCACAATGTTCTTGTTCTGGGACACCAGCTGGTACACCAGGTCGGGCCGCAGGTCGTAGCCGGTGCGGTCCGGGAAATTGTACAGCAGCACCGGCCCGTGGACCCGCTGGGCCAAGGTGTTGTAGAAGTTGAGAATGGCGCTGTCGGGCAGGTTGAAGTAGAAGGGAGAGATGACCATGGCACCGTCCGCACCCTGGTCCAGAGCGTAGTTGGACAGCTCTACGCACACGTCCAGGTTCAGGTCCGCGGTGCCCACGTACACGGTAACCCGGCCGTTGATATGGGCCAGAGCCTCCCGGATGAGCTGCTTCTTCTCCTCCACGGGAATGGCGAAGAACTCGCCGATGCTCCCCAGAAGCAGAATGCCGTCCATGCCCTTTTCAATGAGGAAATCGTAGATCTTCTTGTTGGCCTCCATATCGATGTGGCCCTGTTCGTTCATGGCCGTTACGGCCGGGGTGATCCATTTGGCGTTCATGCTGCGCTTCCTTTCCTGTGAGATGTCAGTCGTCGTAGCCCGCGCCCTGCATGGCGGAGAGGGCATGGCTGGTGTACCGCTTGTAAAGTCCCTTTCGGGCGGGGCGGGGGATTACGCCCTGCTTGGCCCGCTCCTCCAGCACCTGGGCAATCTCCTCCGGGGGAAGCTTTTTCCCCTGAATGCCCACCACGTCCAGGGTGCGGCGCTCCACGCTGTAAGCGATGATGTCCCCGGTCTCGATGAAGGCCAAAGGCCCGCCGCTGGCGGCTTCCGGGGACACATGGCCGATGGCGGCTCCCCGGGTGGCCCCGGAGAACCGGCCGTCGGTCACCAGGGAAACGGTGCCGTTGAGCTTCTCGTCACAGACGATGGCCTCGGTGGTCATAAGCATTTCCGGCATGCCGGAGCCCCTGGGGCCCTCGTAACGGATCACCAGAATGTCTCCCGGCTCCACTTTGCCGTCCACCACCGCCTGGTAGGCGTCCTCTTCGCAGTTGTACACACGGGCAGGACCTTCCCGCTCCCGCATCTCCTGGCTGCAGGCGGAGTATTTGATCACCGACCCCTCCGGCGCCAGGTTGCCCCGGAGAATGGCCACAGAGCCCTTTTCCTCCGCCTTGTCCACGGGGAAGATCACCTGGTCCCGCTCCAGGCCGTAATTGTGCAGGTAGCCCAGGTTCCGCTGGAAGAAGTTGTCCCGCTGCAGGTCCTCCAGGTTCTCGCCCAAAGTCTTTCCGGTGACGGTCATCACGTCCAGATGGAGCATGTCCTTCAGGTACAGCTCCACCATGGGGATGCCGCCGGCGAACCAGAAGGACTCGGTCAGGTGCTGGCCGCTGGGGTTGATGTTCCCCAGGTGGGGCACCTTGTGGTTGATCTCGTCGAACAGCTCCGGCTCCAGGGTGATGCCCAGCTCCCGGGCGATGGAGGGCAGGTGGATGGTGGCGTTGGTGGAGCCGCCGATGGCGCTGTGAACAATGATGGCGTTTTCAAAGGCCTCCCGGGTCATGATGTCGCTGACCCGGATGTCCTTCTCCACCAGGGGCAGGATCATCCGGCCGGCTCTCCGGGCGGCGGCGAAAATGTCCCGCATGGTGGCGGGCATCAGGGCGGCGCCGGGCAGGGTCATGCCCAGGGCTTCCGCCATGCACTGCATGGTGCTGGCAGTCCCCAGAAAGGTGCAGGCTCCCACAGAGGGACAGCCGGTGCGCTTGTAGTCCCAGATCTCCTGGTCGGTGATGGCGTCCTTCCGCTTTTGCCGCAGGGAGATGTCCCCCGCCACCAGGGAGGTGGTCATGTTGGGGCCGGGGCGCATGCTGCCGCCGGGAATGAAAATGGTGGGCAGGTTGAGCCTTGCCGCCGCTTTCAGCTGGGCGGGAATGGACTTGTCACAGGACGCGGACAGGATCATGCCGTCCCAGGGATACACGGACCCGTGGACCTCGATCATGTCGCAGATGGCTTCCCGGGAGGCCAGAATGTAGTTCATGCCGTCGTGGCCCTGGGCGCAGCCGTCGCAGATATCGGTGGTGTGGTACTGGGCGGGGTAGCCCCCCTTCTCAAACACCCCGTACTTGGCCTGTTCCATAATCCCGGCTAGATGGGTGCTGCCGGGGTGGCTGTCGCCAAACACGTCCTCCAGCAGGATCTGGGGCTTTTGCACGTCCTCCATGTCCCAGCCGGAACCCATTTGCAGCGCGTCAAATTGTGCCCACAGCAGCCGCTGGGGGGCGCTTCTCTGCTTCATATGTATCGCTCTCCTCCCTCTGTCTCCGGCGGACCAAGACCGCCGGGTGGTTTCTCAAGGCCATTCTACCACACATTCCCCGGAATGTTAAGGGATGGGTCCAATCTCTCCCGTTTTTTATCGCAGTTCCCCACAAGACGCCTGCTCTCCATAGAGCGAAGATGCCTTTCCTGAAATCCCCGCACATCTCCCTTTCTGCGGGGCACTGTGAGGGAACCCCGCCGGGGAAACGGCTTTTTCGGGCCTCCCTACCGCTGCGCCCTTTGAAGCATAACAACAAAAGCCCGCCGCGAAGCTTCGCAGCGGACTCTGAAACTAATTCAGGATTCCAGCGGGACGGTCTTTGGGACTTTTTCCAGAAAGGCCACGCTCTTCCGATACTTCTCCAGGGACCCCACCTCGATGAGCACGGACACGTCCCGGTTCATCCGGGGGAGGATTTCCCCCCAGGGAGCGGTGCCGTCCCCCAACGCCAGGTGCTCATCCAGCTTGCCGTGGTTGTCGTTGATGTGGTAATGGGCCACATAGGGACCGCAGGCCTCCTGCCAAGCGGCCACCGGGGTTTTGGACAGGTAGGCGTGGGCCAGGTCCAGGCACACCGCAAACCGCTCCCCCTGCATCCGTTTGGCCAGCTCCACCAGGCAGTCCGGCTCCTCGTCGAACATGTTCTCCATGTAGAACCACAGCCCCGGCTCCTCCTCCAACAGCCGGCGGAAGAACTCCTCGTTCCGGTCCACCCAGCCCTGGCGGTATGAGGGCACATAAAAGTTGGGGATAAAGTTGGTGTGAAGGACGATCCCTTTCACCTGAAGCTGCCGGGCAATGTCACAGGCCTGGCGGATACGGTACTCGCTGGCCTCCCGGATAAGCCGGTCGCTGGAGTGGACGGTGATGTCCAGGAAGGGACCGTGGAGGGTGTCCTGGCTCCGGTCCCGCTTGGGCTCTGAATAGGCCCGAATCAGCTCCCGGACTTTGGCCGGGTCCTCCAGCACATGGGGTAGCATGAAGTCGTCGTACTCAAAGGGCACGTCCAAGGCCAGCCATTCCTCCAGGTGTTCCAGGTCCGGTATTCCGTGATAGATCATAGTATTCTCCTCGCGGGCCTGCCCTTATCCCAGGGCGGGCTCCTCTTTCTTTTGGGCGGGCTCCTCCCCGGGGGCCAGAACACGGTCCAGGGCGTAAACCATCACACCCTTGGACTTGCCCTTCAGGGGGATCTCCCCGATTTCGGTCACGTCGATCCTGTTTTGGAGCCGTTCGTAGACGAACTGGCTGATGAGGATCTGCCCGGCTTTGGCGTTGGCCTCCAGCCGGGCGGCGGTGTTTACCGTGTCGCCGATGGCGGTGTAGTCCATGCGGAACTGGGAGCCGATGTTCCCCACCACCGCGTCGCCGCAGTTGACGCCGATGCCGTAGCTCACCTTTTTCCCGAAACGCTCCATAAAGGTGGCGCCGATCCTCTCGCTGCCCGCGGCAATGTCCCGGGCGGCGCACACGGCTTTGTACACGTAGTCGTCGCTGTCAAAGGGGGCGTTGAACACCGCCATGGCGGCGTCCCCGATAAACTTGTCCAAGGTTCCCCCGTTCTGGAAGATGGCCTGGGTCACCAGGCTCAGGTACTCGTTGAGGATCTCCACCACCTGCTCCGGCTGGAGAGCCTCGCTCAGGGGGGTAAATCCCCGGATGTCCACAAACAGCACCGCAATGTGACGCTTTTCCCCTCCCAGCTTCAACTGGTAATCGTGGTTTTTGGAGATCTCCTCCACCACCTGGGGCGCCACGTATTTTCGGAAGGCCCGGACGATCTTCCGTTTCTGCAGGGCTTCCGCGGCGTATTTCACCGCCACGCCCCACACAAAGGCGGCGACCATGGCCAGGGGCAGAGCGATCACGTTCACCACCAGCCCCTGGCCGTCCAGCCAGAAGCACACTCCCACCTGCCCGGCGATGACAGCCGCTGCCGCCACGCCGCCCAGCCACAGCCGCAGCCGGGAGATCAGCAGGGTGAGAAGAAAGGCCAGCACCCCGCACACCAGACCGTTGTACAGCCGGCTGGCCTGGGTGAGGCAGCGCCCCTCCAACAGGCCTTGGACCACATTGGCGTGGATCTCCACCCCGTACATCTGGCCCCCGTGGCCGGTGGGCACCGGGTAGGAGTCCCCCATGCCGGCGGCGCAGGCGCCCACCAGCACAATGCTGTCCCGGAAGGCCTGGGCAGGGATGTTCCCCTCCAGCACGTCAATGAGGGACAAGGTCTCGTAGGCGCCGGGAGTGCCGGTGTAGTCAATCAGAATGCCGCCGTTGGCGTCCACGGACAGGCCCTCCAGGGAAAGCTCCCCTTGGGCCTTCTCCACCACCGCTGCCGCGAAGGAAAGGTACCCCTCCCGTTCCAGCAGAGCGTACCGCACCGAGTTGTCCCGGCTGTCCTGAACCGTATTGGCGAAGCCGGTGGCCACCAGGTCCTCCAGCTCCCCAAAGGGCTTCTCCACCATATCGATGTGAAGGGCGTTGGCCCAGGCGGTGCTGCCGTCCCGCTCCAGCTGGGTGGAGAACACCAGGTTGCTGGCCAGCACCACATTGGAAGCGTTCCGGCAGGCGTCCACCAGAAGCTGGTCCTCTTCCCCCTTCTCCCCGGTGAGCAGCACGTCCAAGGCGATGACCTTGGGAGCGTTGTCCCCTTGGTTCAGGGTCTGGATCAGCTGGGCATAGGGCTCTCGGGTCCAGGTCTCGAAGGGGCCTAAGGCCTCCAAGGTCTTTTCGTCGATGGCCACCACCTTGATGTTCCCGTCCACCGTGCCGGGACGCTGGTAGATCCCGTCCTGCAAAAGCAGGTCCAGGCTGGAAAACCACTGAAAGAACACCGCCAGGAAGGTGAGCACCCCCAAGGCTGCGGCCACCGCCAGGCTTTTCAGCTTCCCGCTCATGGCTTTTTCCTCTTTTTATAGATCATTCCCAGCAGCCCCGAGAAGGAGACAGGGGCCACGATCAGCGCTACCATGGGCGCAGCCATCCGGCTGTCGTCCTCCGAAGTGGCGGAAAAGCTCTGTCCGCCGGCGTTGGAAGAATTCCCATTCTCAGAGCCCCCATTGGCCCCGCTGTTGGTGCTGGCATCACTTTGCCATTCCTCTGAGGTCTGCCCCTCCGCGCCTCCGCCTTCTTGGTTGCTGCCCTCTTCACTGCCGGCGGTTTCGCTCCCGGTGGGTTCGCCGCCGACGGTTTCGCTGCTGGCAGGTTCGCTGCTGGCGGGTTCGCTGCTGGCAGGTTCGCTGCTGGCAGGTTCGCTGCTGGCAGGTTCGCTGCTGGCGGGTTCACTGCTGGCAGGTTCGCTGGAACTAGTCCCGCCGCCGGAGGGCCAGGAAGGAATCACCGGCCTGGGGGTAGGCGACGGAGTGGGCTCCGGCGTGGGAGAGGGCGTAGGCTCCGGTGTGGGTGTGGGTGTGGGCGTAGGTGTAGGCGTAGGTGTGGGAGTGGCCGTGGGTTTTGGCGTGGGCGTAGGCGTAGCCGTGGACGAAGGAGCTGCCGGCCGCACCGGAACAGCGGCAGGCTTGTCATTGACCACGGGAGCCGGAGTAGCCGTAGGCACAGGAGTAGCCGTAGGGGCGGGGGTAGCCGTAGGAGCGGGAGTTGCCGTGGCAGCTGGGCTGGGGGTGGGAGTCTCCTGAGGCTCCTCCTGTCCCAGCACCTCTTCTGCCTGCTCCTTCAGATAGTCGGGCAGGGAGTCTACGTCAATGGGCTCTCCCGCGGAGCGGAACCGGCAGGCGGTGTCCTGCTCCTCCCCTGTCTGGCTGTCCAGGTCCTGCTCGATGATGGCCTCCTGGCCGGCGGTCAGGGTGGCCTCGTCCTGGTTCTCGTTGTCCAGCTTTACGTACACCGTGCCGTCCAGCACGGAGACACGGGTCTCACGGAGGGAACCGTCCTCCGAGTCGCCCACCTCCACCCGGAACTGGGTGCCCCGCACGGCCATAACGCCGTCGGGGGTGACAATCTCGTAGGAGTCGCCTTCCGCCAGGGGGTTCTCAATGGAATTAAACACGGCGCCTGCCTGGAGCTCAATGCGGATGGCTCCCTGCTCCGTGTTGCCCTCCAGCTGGAAGGCAACCTGGGAGGAGGACTCCACCACCAGGTATTTGTCCTGGTCCAGGCGCAGGTCCACTTCGCCATCGGCGCCGGTGGTCAGGCTGTCGCCGCCCTGTACTACCAGGTCGTCGTACACGGCGAATTCCTCACCATCCCGGGTGACGGTGGCCTCTCCCTGGTATTCCAGCACGCAGACGCTCCGGTAGGTCTCTTCCCCGCCGAAAAGCACCACGCACACCACCACGATCACCGCGGCGGCCAGGACCACACCGCCCCCCAGAAGGGCCAAAGCTTTCTTTGAGAGTTTCAAAAACCCATCCTCCTTAGTTGCTGCTGACGTTGGTCAGGTTCAAGTGCTTGATCTTCCGCAGGGCGATCAGGTTCACGATGACCGCCATTACCCCCACGATAACCGTGGCGAGCAGGCAGGCCGTCAGATCCGGCAGGCGGATATAGCGGCTGGCGCCTGTCTCGGTGATCCACACCACCAGGTATCCCAGGCCCAGGCCCACGGCCCAGCCCAGCAGAATTCCCAGGATGGTGAGCACAATATTGTCCTTATAAATGTACGCCCTGGTCTGCTGCATGGTGTAGCCGTTGACACGCATGACGGCCAGCTCCCGGGACTTCCGGTTGATGTACATGGTGATCTGGTTGAGCAGCACCAGCAGCACCATCACCATGGACAGTGCCACGCACACCGCGATCACGCCGTTGAGGGAGGAGGCGTCGGAGGCGTAGACCTCGCTGCTGTCCTGGAGGAACAGGAAGCCGGGCAGGTCCTTCACCTGGTCCAGCAGACCCGTCACGTCCCCCTTCAGCAGGAACACGGAGAAATCGGCATCCCCCACCGCGGACTCCCAGTAGGACCGGGTGGTGATGAACAGGTGGTATCTCAGGTAGTGCTCGAACACGCCGCTGACGTGGCATTCCAGCCCGCTGCCGGAATCGTCCATCAGCTCCACGGAGGAACCGTCCTCCAGGTCCATGGACTCGGCGCACTTGCGGGAGACCAGCATGCCGTCCTCCGGCACTTCCAGCGTCTCGCCGGTGAAGGCGTCGTCCAGGCGGACAAAGCCCTCCAGCTGCTGGGGATCGTCCACCACCAGTACGTGGCAGGTCTCCCAATCGCCGCCGTCCACCCGGAAGCGCTCCAGCTGCTCCTGCACCAGCAGGTACTCCACGCCGTTGTCCTCCAGCACCTGGGCAAAGTCCTGGGCGGACCCTTCGGAGCTGTCGAACACCAGCTGGTCGTTGTAGAAGAAATACTTGTCAAACTGCAGCTCCGAGGAATTCTCGTTGCCGAACTTCATGGCAAAGCTGATGATCAGCAGGGCCACGCAGCCCATCAGTCCGGAGATGGTGGTGAGCATGCGGCCCTTGTCGCTGAGCACGTTCTTGATCATGGTGCGGGAGTAGAGGCTCAGCCTCTTATACACGCCCCAGTTGGCAAAGAAGAAGTTCTTCTCCTTCTCGGGAACCTCTCCCTTCAGCAGCAAGGTGGCGGGCACCTTCACCAGCTTGGAGCAGGCAAAGTAGGTGGCCCCCAGGAAGATGACCATGCACAGCCCCGCCGCCAGCAGCGCCGGGCCCCAGGCGAAGTCCCAGGACGCGGAGCCGATGAGCAGCATGGACTGGTACACATCGATCACCACCACTTCCACAATGACCACACTGGCCACCCAGCCGATCAGGATGCCCAGCAGGGCGCACATGAAGTTGTACAGCATGTAGTGGCGCAGGATCTCCTTGGCAGTGAAGCCCACCGCCTTCTGGGTGCCGATGATCACCCGCTGCTCGTCGATCATCCGGGTGATAGCCGCGTAGCACACCAGGGCCGCCACCACCAGGAAGATCAGGGACAAGGACACGCTCAACGCGTAGATGGAGCTGACGGTGATCTCCACGCCCCGCACGTCGCCGATCCCGCTGCGGCTGGAGACCACCCAGTCCTCCAGGGTGACGTCCGCCAGTTCCTCTTCCGCGTCCGCCAGTTCTGCCCTGGCGTCCTCCAGTTCCGCCTGGCCGTCCGCCACTTCCTCACGGGCGTCGTCCAGCTGGGCCTTAGCCTCTTCCAGCTGGTCGTTCCCCTCTCTCCAGGCATCGATCCCCGCCTGGAGGGGAGCACCCGCAGCCCCCAGGGCGCCCAGCTGGTCCTCGGCCTCCTCCAGGTCGGTGGAGAGCCCCAGGGCGGCAAGCTGGGCCTGGAGCTGGGACAGGGAATCGTCCAGCTGGGCCTGGTTGTCGGCAATTTCCGCTTCCCCGTCGTCGATCTTGGCCTGGGCCTCATCAATCTCCGCCTGGGCATCGTCGATCTCGGTCTGAGCGTCGCCAATCTGGCTCTGGCCGTCCTCCATCAGGGTGTCGTACCGCAGCTGGGCACGCTCTTCCCCCTTGGCCTCCAGCTGTTCCCGCAGCTGGGACTCGATCTCATCGTAGGAATCGGAGTAATAGGAGACACCCTCCAACGCGGCGGTGTCCACAAAGACGGTGGTGTAGCAGCCGCTGTAATAATCCCCGTCGAACGCCTCCGGGTCCACCATCACATAGTACTCGTTGGAACCCAGGCCCCCTTCCGCTGTGCCCCGGGCATCCAGAGTGCCGGAGGTGGAGTAGGCGGGCTGGTTGATAATGGCGGTCACCTGGAAGGTCTCCCCCTTCAGGAAGCCGTCCTGCTCCAGGGTGATGGTGTCTCCCACAGCCAGGCCCTTTTCCTGAGCCATCAGCTGTTCCACGGCCACCTCCCCGGTGCCCTGGGGCAGTTCTCCCTCCAGAACCAGGGGCTGGTTCAGCTCCTCGCCCAGGGACACCACAGCCACAGAGGTCTTTTCTCCCTCCACCACGTAGCGGGCCGTGTCGGAATAGCCGCCCTCCGCCACGGAGACATCCTCCCAGCCGGCAATGGCGTCCACGTCCTCCTGGGTGATGCCGTTGGCGCAGGAGATCTGCCAAGCGGCCAGATGGTTCTCCTGGAAGTACCGGTCCGCCCGGGCCAGCAGCGCCTTGCCCGAGGAGAGCATTCCCAAGAAAATGGCGATGCTGGTGGCGGCAATAAAGGCCACCGCGAAGAAAGACACTCCCGATTTGCGGATTGTCCGCAGAAGATGCTTATACTTAGTTGTTTTCATCACCACACCAACTCCTTTGCGCTGGCCGGATGGCTGTTCACGGTGATCTCAGACACCACGCCGCCCTTCATGCGGATGACCCGGTTGGCCATTTTCGCAATCTCCTCATTGTGGGTCACCATCAGAATGGTGGTGCCGGCCTTGATCACCTCTTCCAGCACGGTGAGCACCTCGATGCTGGTCTCGTAGTCCAGGGCGGCGGTGGGCTCGTCGGCCAGGATCACCCGGGGCTTCTTGATGAGGGCCCGGGCAATGGACACCCGCTGCTGCTGGCCGCCGGACATCTGGGCGGGATAGTTGTCCTTGCGCTTCGCCAGGCCCACCTTTTCCAGGGCCTCCCCGGAATCCATGGGGTCATCGCAAAGGTCGCCGATGAATTCCAGGTTCTCCTGGGCGGTGAGGGTGGGCATCAGGTTGTAGGCCTGGAAGATAAAGCCCACGGAGTGGCGGCGGTACATGGTAAGAGTTTTTTCGTCGGCCTTGGAGTAGTCCTTGCCGTCAAAGGTGAAGGTGCCGGTGGTCAGCTGGTCCATGCCGCCGATGATGTTCAGCATGGTGGACTTGCCGCAGCCGGACTCGCCCAGGATCACCAGGAATTCCCCTTCCCGCACGTCCAGGTTCACGCCCTTGAGGATCTGGATCTTGTTCTCCCCTTCCCCGAAGGTCTTGGTCACATTCCGCAGGGAAATAATGGCGGGCTTCTCCTGGGTCATGCCCAGGTTCAGGCCCCTGCCGTCGATGGCGATGGCCGCCAGCATGGCCAGGTTCTCGCACAGGCTCACGTCCTCGTCGTTGTAGAGGGTGCCGTCCTTCTTGTTGATGATCTGGATGCAGCCAATGACCTCGTACTTGTTCACCAGAGGCACGCAGATCATGCTCCGGGTGACAAAGCCGGTGGTCTCGTCAAAGCGACCGGCCCAGCGGGGATCGCTCTGGCAGTCCTTCACCACGGTGGTCTTGCCTTCCTTCACAACGGTGCCGGCAATGCCTTCCCCTTCGGCCAGGCTCAGGCCGGTCAGGTCTGCGCCGCCGATCCAGAAGGAGGGATAAATCCGCTTATCCCCTGAGATGTTGTAGGCCCACACGGTGCCGGCTTCCGCGCCCACCGCCTTGACCACTTCGTTAAGGCTTTCCCGCAAAGCGTCCTCTAACGATTCCGCTTCCTGGAGCAGCCTGGTAATTTCCCAAACTACCTGGGTATAGCCAATCCTCTTTTTTTCCATGATTTCGTCCCCCTTGACGGATTTGGATTTGTGACAGAATAACGGCGGCTTCCGCCGCCCTGTTCCTTGCATGAAGCCTACGGTGCCCCCGGCCCGGGAGCCGAACCCGATTTTTTTCCCACCAGACACAAAAAGACCGCCCACCAAGCCGAATTTGTGGTACAATAAGGCTCGGAAGGCATCTGGACGGCATTTCCACGGCGGCACAGTCCTCAGGGAAACCGGCGCCGGCCAGGGGCAGTTCTCCCCCTTCTTCAGGGAAGGGGCGCAAAACATTAAGAATTATATTATCAAATTCTTTTCCCCCATTGCAATACCTGTGGCGCAAGCGGTTGTTTTCTGGCGCAAACGGTCATCACTTCGCTGCTTTCAGGCTGTGGGAAGGGGGTTCCGAGGTGAGTTGTATGCTCCACGCGGCCATTGTAGACGATCTTCCCGGCGACCGGGAACAGCTTGCTCAGTTTCTCTCCGACTACGGAGAGGAGCGTTCCCTCTCCTTCCAAGTGGAATGCTTCTCCAGCGGGGAGGCATTCCTGCAGGCTGCCCATCCCGGAAATTTTTCCCTTGTCTTTCTGGACATCCTCATGGGGGGCATTAACGGCGTAGAAACCGCCAAAAGGTTCCGCGCCGCAGACCCCCAGGCGCTGCTGGTCTTTGTGACCACAGAGGCGAGCTACGCCCTGGAGGGCTACAATGTGGAGGCCTCCGGCTTTCTGGTAAAGTCCGCCCCGCCCAGCAGGGAACCCTTTTTCCGGCTGATGGACCGCCTGCAGCCCAAACTCCGTCCCACCTCCCTGATCGAGCTGGAGGATGGGGCCTCACGGGTGAAGCTGCCCACAGACTCCCTGCTGTACGCAGACGTGAAAAACCACGACATTACCCTTCACACCATGGACTCCGCTTTTTCCCTGCGGGGAACCCTGGAACGGCTGAACTCCCAGCTGCCCCAGAACGGCCAGTTTTTCCAGTGCCACCGGGGGGTTATTGTGAACCTGGACTGGGTGGACTCGGTGGGAAAACAGGTGATCTCCATGAAAAACGGGGACGTGCTCCCGGTGAGCCGCCGCAGCTACAAGGCCCTGACGGAAGCTCTCACCGCCCGGAACTTCCAGAGGCTCCGGGAAAAAATGGGGTAAACCGCCTGGCAGAAACAGAAAATCCGGACCGCCGTCCCTGGACAGCAGCCCGGATTTTTTAAGTTTTTCCCCGCTGGTATTTCCGGTAGTTCCCCGGGGAAAGCTGTTCCTTCCGTTTGAAGATGAGGCTGAAATAGTTGGCAGACCCGAACCCGCACTCCTCGGCGATCTGGCAGATGCTTTTGTCCGTGCGCAAAAGCTCTTCCTTGGCTTTGGTCAGCCGCAGGTTCAGCAGGAAGTCCATGGGGGAGCAGTGAAGGTACCGGTTGAAATTGTAGATGATGGTGGCCTTGGACACGAAAAAACGGTCTGCCAGGCCGTCCAATGTGAGCCGCTCCTGGTAGTGGGCGTACAGGTGGTCGATGACCTTCAGCACCAGGGGCGGCACCCGGTGGTCCACTGCCAGGCTGGGCTGGGAGGCCAGATCCACCCGGCTGAGGGCCACCAGGAAATAGGCGAACAGCCCTTCCAAAATGTACCGGCCGTACTTGGCGCTGCTGTGGGCTTCCGCCATGTCCCGGAGCAGCTCCAGAAAGACCTGGTTCTGCTGGGGGGACAGTTTCATCACCCGTAGGGCCCGCTCGTTGAGAACATGAAGCTGGAAGGGGTTGAGGTATTCCGGGCTCACGTCCACGTTATACCGTTGGAAGGGGCCGCCCTCTGTCTTGTGCATCACGTTGGGCGGGATGACCAGCACGCTGGGGGCCTGGATGTGGTGAAGGGCGTTGGCCAGCAGCAGCTGGCGGCTGCCCTCGTAGATGTAATAGATCTCGTAATGGGGATGGGAGTGAAGGTCCTGCATGGTCCAGCTGTCGCTGCGCGCCGAGCGTTCCACTTCGATAAAGCTCATTTCCCCTTGCCCCTTTCAAATAAATATGTAATTTAGGGGGATTTTAACATATATCGCATTGAAAATCAACAAGGTTCGCCGCTATAATGAAGGGGAAATCACAAGGCGGGCGCCGGGCTCCGGTCCCAGATTCAGGAGGTTCCCTCATGGTAAAAGTTTTGCAGTACGGACAAGGCAATTTTCTCCGCACCTTCGTGGACGCTTATTTCCACACCCTGAAAGCCGAGGGCATGGAGGTGGAGGTCACCGCTGTGACCGCCATCCCCGGGGAAAACCTGGAGGCGTTCCGCCGCCAGGACAACCGGTATCACATTGTGCTCCGTGGCGCCCAGAACGGCCTGCCGGTGGAGGACGTGTATGAGATTGGCTCTCTCAGCCAGGTGATCGACCCCTTCCTGGACCCGGAAAGCTACTACGCTCTGGCCGCAGACCCCGACCTGAAACTGGTTGTCTCCAACACCACGGAGGCGGGCATCTGCTTCCACGACACCGACACCCAGCAGGGGTTTGAGACCGTCACCTTCCCGGCCAAAGTCACCCAGTTCCTCTACCGCCGGTTCCAGGCGGGGCTTCCCGGGGTGTACTTCCTGCCGGTGGAGTTGATCGACAACAACGCTGACGAATTGAAGCGCTGCGTGGACCAGTACATCTCCCTGTGGGGTCTGCCGGAGGAGTTCCGGGCCTGGAACGACAGCCAGAACTTCTACTGCAACACCCTGGTGGACCGGATTGTATCCGGGTACCCCCGGGACGAGGCGACAAAGGTCCATCTCACCCAGCTCATCGGGGAGGAGGACGCCCTCATGGCGGTGGGCGAGCCCTTCGGCCTGTGGGTGGTCCAGCAGAAGGGGGACATCGCCCAGTACATTCCCCAGGGGCATCACCACATCGACGTGATCCTTTCGGAGGATATCGGCTACTACAAGAAGCGGAAGGTGCGGGTGCTCAACGGCAGCCACACCAACCTGGTGCCCGCCGGCCTGTGGGAGGGCCAGACCACAGTGTACGACTGCATGAAACACCCGAAGCTCCGGGCCTTTCTGCTGGAGACCCTGGACCAGGAGATTGTCCCCTTTGTGTCCGACGACCTTGCCGCCACCAAGGAATTCTCCGACAGCGTGCTGGACCGGTTTGAGAACCCCTACCTGAACCACCAGCTCACCTCCATTTTGCTCAACAGCGTGTCCAAGTGGCGTGCCAGGGACCTGCCTTCTTTCCAGGACTACTACCGGAAAAACGGCTGCATCCCGCCCCACCTGACCAAGGGTTTTGCCTATCTGGTGAAGCTGTATCAGGGGGCCCGCAAAGGGGAGAACGGGTATGTCACCTCCCTGCCCGGACGGGAGATTCCCCTGGCGGACGACCTGTGCTATCTGACCTACTTTGAAAACGGCGGCACTGTGGCCTCCTTTATGGCGGACGAGACCGCCTGGGGCGAGGACCTGACCCGCTACGAAGGGTTCCTGCCCCAAGTGGAAGCCTGCTTGGAGATCCTGGAAGGAGGCGGCAGCCTGTTATGAGTCCGCTTAAAATCCACGAAAAGGACAATGTGGCCGTTCAGCTGGAACAGACAGAGACCATCCCCGCCGGGCACAAGGCGGCCCTAGAGCCCATCAAGCAGGGGGAATTTGTGATCAAATACGGGGAGATTATCGGCCGGGCCACCCGGGACATCCAGCCGGGGGAGTGGGTCCACACCCACAACCTGCGGTCCCATCTGGACGAAAACGCCGAGTACCATTACCACTACCAGGACTGCTCCCTGCCCCCGGAAGAGGGCTGGTTTCTAGGGTATCCCCGGTCCTGGGGCCGGGCAGGCATCCGCAATGAGATTTACATCCTGCCCACTGTGGGGTGCGTCAACTCCGTATGCAAACAGCTGGAACGCCAGGCCCAGGAGCTGGTCACCGGCTCGATTGACGGCATTTTCACCCTGCCCCACCAGTTCGGCTGCTCCCAGCTGGGGTCCGACGGGGAGAACATTAAAAAGCTGCTGTGCGGCGCCGCCTGCAACCCCAACGCCACCTTTGTGCTGTTTGTGGGGCTGGGGTGCGAAAACAACTCCCTGGGCGGGGTAAAGGCGGCCATGGAACCCCTTCGCCAGGAGGGCGTGGCCTACTTCAACTGCCAGGACGTGGAGGACGAGCTTGCCTACGGCATGGAGATCCTCCGGGACTTCGCCCGGCAGGCCAAGGACCTGCAGCGGGAACGGGTGCCCCTTTCCCAGCTGTGCATCGGCTTGAAGTGCGGCGGCTCCGACGGCTACTCCGGGCTGACCGCCAACCCTCTGGTGGGGAAAATCACCGACCGGGTGGTGGCGGCTGGAGGCAGCGCGGTGCTCACCGAGGTGCCGGAGATGTTCGGCGCGGAACAGCTGCTCATGGACCGGTGCGCGAGCCAGGATGTGTTTGAAGCCTACCGGGATATGATTCTCCGGTTCAAGCAGTATTACCTGGACAACGGCTTCCCGGTGTACGAGAACCCCAGCCCCGGCAACAAGGCGGGAGGCATCACCACCCTGGAGGAGAAATCCCTGGGGTGCGTGAAAAAGGGAGGCAGCTCCCCCATTGTGGACGTGATCCGCTACGGGGAGCAGGTGAAGCGCCAGGGGCTCACCGCTTTGGAAGGCCCGGGCAACGACCTGATCTCCGCTTCTGCTCTGGCGGCCGCCGGATGTCAGATGGTGCTGTTCACCACCGGCCGGGGCACGCCGTTCTCCACCTTTGTACCCACCATGAAGATCGCCACCAACACCCCCCTTGCGGAGCGGAAGGACCGGTGGATCGACTTCAACGCCTACACTGCCGACGCCGACGGCCTGTACCAGCGGGTGCTGGACGCCGCCAGCGGGGAATACCGCTGCAAAAGCGAAGGCATGCGGGAGATCGCCTTTCACAAAACAGGGGTCACCCTGTAACATAGATTTCAGAAACGGAGGAGCTACCTATGAGCTACATTCAAGACAACTTCCTGCTGACCACCAAGACCGCGGAGCGGCTGTACAACCACTACGCCAAGGACATGCCTATTTTCGACTACCACTGCCACCTGCCCGAGAGCATGATTCTGGAGAACCGGCCCTTTGAGGACCTGTGGGAGCTGTGGCTCTCCGGAGACCACTACAAGTGGCGCCTGCTGCGCAACTACGGGGTGAAAGAGGAGCTGATCACCGGGAACGCCTCCCACAAAGAGAAGCTGCTGACCTACTGCAAGGTGCTGGGCACCGCCTTCGGCAACCCCCTGTACCACTGGTCCCAGCTGGAGCTGAAGGCCTTCTTCGACTGCGACCTGGAGATCAACGAGCAGAACGCCGAGGAGATCTGGGAGAACTGCAACCGGTACATCAAAGAGCATGAGCTCACCCCCCAGAAGGTGATCGAGAGTTCCAACGTGGCCCATGTGTTCACCACCAACGAGGCTTTCGACGACCTGGAGGTCTTTGAGAAGATTGCCCAGAAGGGGTACAAGTTCCAGGTGACTCCCGCGTTCCGGGCGGACAAGATTATGAACATCGAGGACGAGAACTACCTGACCTTCGTGGGCAAGCTGGGAGACGTTCCCACCCTGGACGTGCTGGAGGAGAAGATCCGGGAGCGCCTGGCCGCGTTTATCGCCCACGGCACCAAGGCCTGCGACATTGCCGTGCAGCGGGTGTGCCCTGTGGCCAGCCGCGAGGAAGCTCAGGCCGTTTACGCCAAGCGGATGAACGGCGAAACTCTCACCCAGGAGGAGCAGGACGCGTTCAAGGGATACCTCACCTATTTCCTGTTCAAGCTCTACGCCCAAAACTCCCTGGTGACCGAGCTGCACATGGGAGCCATGCGGAACAACAACACGGTGATGCGTCAGGCCATCGGCCTGGACACCGGCTACGACAGCATTGGCCAGGACGACAGCATCCAGAACCTGTCCCGGCTGTTTGACCGGCTCCACACCGAGGGCACCCTGCCCAAGACCATTGTGTTCAACCTCCATCCCAAGATGAACATGGAGCTGATGACCCTCATCGGCTGCTTCCAGAGCGAAGAGGCCCGGGGCAAGATGCAGTGGGGCGCCGCCTGGTGGTTCCTGGACAACCAGGAGGGCATGGAACAGCACCTGAAGGACCTGACCGCCACCGGTCACCTGGGCGCCTTCCTGGGCATGCTCACCGACAGCCGTTCCTTCATCTCCTACCCCCGGCACCACTACTTCCGCCGCATTCTCTGCTCCTTCCTGGGGGCAAAGATGGAGCGGGGCGAGATGACCGCCGACGAGGCCTTTGTAGGCAAGGTGGTCCAGGACGTGTGCTACAACAACGCCGCCGCTTATTTCGGTGTCTAACTTATTGCAAAACAAAGAGAGAGCCGGGCAGCCAGCTCTCTCTTTTTTTGTGGGGAAACCTTGTTGTTAGAAGGAAAGCGCAGCCGTGTCCTCCCCTTCCAGGGTGACGGTCTGCTCTCTGCCCCCCAGCACCACGTGGTAGGTCTGTGTCTGGGGCATGCCCTGATAGGAACCCTTCCGGGGCCCGATGGTCAAGGTGCGGGAGGCCTCTTCCCACCGGAGAGGTGTCTCCGTGAAGGCGCCCTGCTCGTAGCGGTAAGAGTCCCCTTCGTCGTCGTAGAGGACAAAGCTGCCGTCCCCTCCGGGATAGACCCTCAGAGTCAGCTCTGGGTGAAGGTCCTGGGCGGGGTATTCCACCGCCGGACCCAGGGGCAGAATGGAGCCCGCCTTCACGTACAGGGGGATCTTCTCCAGAGGGGCATCCGCTTTCAGCGTGCGCCCACCCTGATAGAAGGCGCCGGTCCAGAAATCGTACCAGCCGCAGCCGGCGGGCAGGTAGACGGTCCTGGTCTTTTCCACCCCTTCCAGAGGCTTGGAGCCTGCCCCATAGTACATGGGTTCCGTCACCGGGCACACCAGCAAAGAGGGCCCCAGCAGGAACTGGTCCCCTGCGTCCAGACAGGCAGGGTCGTGAGGGAAGGCCAGGCCCAGGGGCTTTAGGAAGGTGTCGTTTCGCCGGGTGACCGCGGCGGCCTGGGAGTAGAGATAGGGCAGCAGCTCCATGCGCAGCCGGATAAACTTGGCAATCACGTCGTAGAAGGGGGTGCCCTCCTCTCCGAAGTTCCAGATCTCCCGGTTGGTGTCCGCCCCGTGGGAGCGCATCATGGGCAGGAAGGTGCCCAGCTGGAGCCACCGGGTGTAAAGCTCCCGATAGCCCAGGTCCTGACTGCCCTGAAGGTATTCCCCGGTGCGGAACCAGTCCTCCCCGGGAGCGGCAAAGAAGCCTCCGATATCCAGGCTCCAGTAGGGTTCCCCGGCAGCGGAGAAGTTCTGCCCCTCGGGGACCTGGCGCTTCAGCGTCTCCCAGTTGGAACCGATATCCCCGGACCAGGTGACGGTGGCGTACCGGTGCTGGCCCGCGAAAGAGGAACGGGTCAGGTTTACCACCCGCTTTTCCTCCGTCTCCCCACGCTGGCCTTCGTAGATGCCCCGGGAATGGCACAGGGAGTAGGCCATCCACTCCCCGCCGTCCAGATAGGTCTTGGCGGCGTTTGTGGCGATTTCCGCCCGCCGGTGGGGCACCGGCCGCTGGGTAAAGCCGATCCAGTCCGCCTCGAAGGGCTCGGTGCAGTCACACCACCAGGCGTCCACCCCGTGGCGGAAGATTCCCTCCTTGGCCTGGTTCCAGTACATGTCCCGGGCCGCTTTGCTGAAAGCGTTGTAGGTGGAGCGGTTTCCCAGCAGGTGGCCGGCTTCCAGAAGCTCCTTCTGGTTCTCCCCCATGCCGTTCAGGTTGGGCCAGATGGACACCATCAGCGGGGCATAGAGCTGGTGGAGCCGGGCCATCATGGCGTCGGGGTCGGGATAGCGGGCCGGGTCGAAGGACTTCTGCCCCCACAAGCCGGGTTCCCAAGACTGCCAGTCCTGGATGATGAAGCTGAGAGGCACCTTCCGCCGGCGGTATTCCTCCACGGTGGCGATCAGCTCCTGGGCGGACTGGTAGTGCTCCCGGGACTGGCCGTAGCCGTAGGCCCACTTGGGCAGCAGGGGCGCGCTGCCTGTAAGCTTCCGGTATCAGGAACTGGTGGAAGCGTTCCAGAAATGCGTAGAACTTATCCGCAAAAAGGAGCCTGGCTGGGAATTCCCTCTGGAACGGGAGCTGCTGTCCATGCTGGAGGCCTACCGGAAACACGGCCACCTTTTGGAGACCAAAGCCTTTCCCCGCAGCCCCCAGTCTCAGGCGGTAAAAGAGAGCATAGCCTTTATGGGGCGCGCGCTGGGGCAGGACCTGACCCTGCGCCAGCTGGCGGAACAGGCGGCTCTTTCTCCCTCTCACTATATTCGGGTATTCCGCCGCTACACCGGGCAGACGCCCTTTGCCTTCTTAACGGACCTGCGCATGGATGAGGCAGCCCGCTGTCTGCGCCAGGCCATGACGGTGAGCGAAACGGCGCAGCAGGTGGGTGTGCCCAACTTGAGCTATTTCATCCGGCTGTTCCGGGAGAAATACGGAAAGACACCGAAGCAGTTTCAGATGGAACAGGCCGGGGAAAAGACCCGGAACATGTAACAGGGATGCCGCGCTTTCACGGCATCCCTGTTTTGCTGGGAGCACTGTCACATTCACACCCTGGCCGCCAGAAACTCCACCACGGCGTTTTTCACTTCCGGGTCCTCCCCGAACAGGCCGTTGTTGTTGCACAGCAGCAGAGATTTGACTCCCTTCTGGCTGTACGCCTGGAACATGCGCACGCTCTGCCCCATGGGCACCTGGATGCCGCAGTCGAAAATGCCGTGGACCAGGCACAGGGGCGCGCTGTGCTCCGTCACGTGGGAAATGGGGCTGGCCTCCCAGGCGGCGCGGATCAGCTCTTGATAAGAGGGGTCCTGGTCCCACAAGTGGGCTTTGATGTCCGCCATGCCCTTTCCCTCCCCCAAATGGCCCAGCAGGCTGGCCAAGGGAGCAAAGGGGCCGTCCGACTGGTTCACTTTGTTGGGCTGGGCCGGCCAAATCTGGGCGGAATCCTCTCCGAAATGGAAGAAATCGGTAAAGGCGTAATAGGCGGTCGCCGCTTTCACGGAGCAGTCCTGATCCAGGCACCCGCCGATGGCTCCCTCCTGGGCGGGGTCACCGTTGCAGGCCGCCAGCATGGCGGTAAGGTGTCCCCCCATGGAGCCGCCCACCAGGCCAAAGCGGCCGGGGTCCAGCCCCAGCTCCCGGCTGTGGGCCTTCAGGTACCGGATGCAGGCCCGCACGTCCTCCCCATAGGTGGGCCAGCGGCTGGGCGGGCACAAGCGGTAATCCACAGAGGCCACCGCGTACCCCCGCTCTAAAAGCAGCTCCGTGTTGGTTTCGAACTGGTGATGGTTTCCCCCGAACCCGTGGATGTTCACCACGCAGGGAAGGTTTTTCCGCTCCCCCTGAGGATAGATCAGGTCCACAAACAGGTCGAAGGTGCTGCGCATCTGCAGATTGGGCTCCCCCCGAACGCCTTTTCCCACAGGCACCGTGGCCACATACAGGTTTCTCACATCCGCCTGGGGACAGTGGGCCCAGGGCGTTTCCGGCAGGGGGATCTCCCCGCTCTGGTCCCCGAAGGCGTACCGGTCCGGCAGCTGAGCGGTCCCCTCAAAGGAAAAGTTCTCCCCGTGGGCGGAGGCTCTGACCTCCAGGCCCCTGGTCTCCACCTGGAGGGTGAATGCCGCCGTCTGGTAGACCATCACCCCCTCTTCCAGGGGATAGGCCTGGAGGCAGGGGTATTCCGTGAACCTTCCCTCTTTCTCAAAGTACACCGCCCGGCGGAACACGTGGAGCCTGGCTCCCTCCCCTTGGAACACGGTGGCGGTGGGCTTGACCACCGGAAGGGTCAGCCCGGAGGGGCAGCCTTCGCCGGTGTACACCCGAATGGTGGGCATCTCCTCCGGGAAGCCCTCGGGCTGCTGGAATCCGGAACCGCCGCAGGAAAGGCTCAGCCGCAGCCGACAGCCGGCGGGAATCACCCAGGAGGTGGCCTCCAGGTGGAAGGAAAGCTTCCGGGGCGTTTCCGGGGAAAGCTCCACCTTGTCCTCCCGGTAGCCCCTATGGTAGGGCAGGCCCAGGGAGGCGTACACGGCATTGGGATGGACCTTGGCGTGGGAGGCGCGGATCATGCCCTCGGTGATGAAACGGCTGGTGCCATCGGGCCTGACCAGTTCCAGACAGGCGATGAAATTCCCGTCGGTATGGGTGGAGGTCACCCACAGATCCAGCACCGGCACGCCGGTGATCTCCAGATCCTTGGGCAGGACCTGGGAGGTGAAGGTGAGGGATTTCTCGTCCTGGGGGGTCATGTCCCCGGTGATATTCCGGTCCATGCGGCCCATTTTCCCGTAGATGTCCACATCCTCCCGAACGGTGTAAGAAAGGCTTCCCGCCGGGACAGGGGATTCCTCCAGGGTGTTCTCGGGGCTCAGGTACAGCTTGGGGAAGGTGGTGCCTTCCACAGGGAAATCCGCGGCGTAATGCCACTCCCTGCCGGGAGCCTCCCCCATGGTGTAATAGTACACGGGAGGCTGGGACAGGCTGCCGGTATCCTTCCCTTTGAGAAGGGCGTCAAAGTAGCGGAGGTGCTCCCCGGCCCAGTCGTAGGCGGCATTGGGAAACTGGGAGTTCCCGGAGTAGATGCCGCAGTGGGGCCAGGGACCCAACAGCAGCTTGCCGCCCCAGTGCTTCCAGGTGAGGATCTTGTTGGTGCAGCCGGGATCGAACCAAGCACCCACACTCCACACAGGGATGCGCCCGAAGCGCACGTCGTCCATCCGCTCCCAGGCGGGGACGTCCAGGTTGGGCCGGTAACCCAGGTAGGGGTGGACGTCGTCCCGGTACATGTTGGGGAGATGCTGCCCCAGGAAGGGCAGGTTCCTCCGGTGGCATTCCCGTGCTTCTTGGGCCATGGGATAGTAGGGCGCGGGGTCCTCATCCACCGGGTCCCCCAGAGGGAGCTCCAGCTGGGCGGAAGCATCCTCCATGGGGTGATTGCTGTCCTCAGGGGGAGCCTGGCGTTGCCCGGGCAGGAAGGGCAGGGCACTGACGCCGTTGGGGAAGTCCTGGTCGTAGAAGTCCATGCTGCAGTCACAGGGTATGGAGGCGAACAGGTGCTTCGGCTGTTCCAGAAGGGTGATTTCCTGGATCATGCCGTGGTTGGAACCGCCGTAGGTTCCCACTTTGCCGGTGCACCAGGGCTCCTGAGCCAGCGCGTTGATAATGCACTTCATATCCCGGCCGCACCGAGGGCTGAAGAAACCGTCGTACACCCCATAGGAGGCGCCGATCCCCCGAACCTCCACAAAGGCCACCGCGTACCCCGCCTCCAGAAACCGCAGCACCGCTTCCCGATCCGATTCAAACATTCTGCGGCGGGGAGAGTTTCCCGCCTTCACCAGGAGAGGAACTTGCTCCTCTGTCTGGGGCCGGTAGAGATCTACGGCCAGCTTGGTGCCGTCGCACCCCGGCAGGTACCGGGATGTCCGCTGATACTCCATGGATGATTGCTCCTTTCGCTGTTTTCTAAAACTTTTATCCCTTTACGCCGCCTACCACAATGCCTTTCACAAAGAACTTCTGGAAGAAGGGATAGACCGCCAGCACCGGCACCACGGCAATCACCGCGATGGCCATGCGCACACCGGAAGTGGGCACGCTGAGATTGGCGTTCTGCAGGGACGATACATTGGAGTTGTTGGCCAGAAATTCCGCGTTGGACATCATGGTGTTCAGCACGTTCTGGATGGTGTAAAGATCCGTGCGGCGCACCAGGTAATACAGGCCGTTGATCCAGTCGTTCCAATAGGCCAGGCCGGAAAACAGGGCCACCGTGGCCAGCATGGGTTTGGAAAGGGGAACGGCCCACATCGTTGTCCTGCATGAGCGCCCGGTAGACAAAGGTGTCGATGGTGGTAGTGGTCTCGTAGAGCATGCCGCTGCCCTGGGGCACCTGATAGAACAGGCCGAAGTCGGAGGCGAACATGCGTCCCAGAGACATGATCACCAGGATGATCACCGTGGGCCGCAGCAGGGGAAGGGTGATGTTTCGAATCTGCTGCCAGGTGGTGGCACCGTCCACCACCGCCGCTTCATAGTACGAACGGTCAAAGCCCACCAAAGTGGCAAAGTATACAATGCTCTGGAACCCGAAGCTCTTCCACAGGTAGACGATGGTCAGGATCACCGGCCAGCAGCCTTTTTCCGTGTACCAGTTGACTCCCTCCAGTCCCAAAGGCTCCAAGATGCTCTTGTTGATAAAGCCATTGGTTCCGCTGAGAAATGCGAAAACAAGATAGCCGATGATCACCATGGACATCAGGTGGGGAATGAGAATGACCGTTTGATAGACCTGCTTTGCCTTTTTGCTGACCACTTCGTTGAGCAGAATGGCCACCAGAATGGCAAACACATTTCCCAGCACCAAAAAGGCCACATTGTAGAGGATGGTATTGCGAAACATGATGACCGCCCACTTGGACCCAAACAGATAGGAAAAGTTCTCAAGCCCATTCCAGGGGCTTTCCCACATCCCCTTGGCGAAGCTGAAATCCTTAAAGGCCAGGATCAAGCCGGACATGGGCATGTAGTTGTTGATGATGAGATAGGCGATGCTGGGCAGGGCCAGCAGGTACAGAGGCAGGTATTTCATCAGCCGCTTCTTCAGCGGCGCCCCGGTTTTTATATTTTTATCCATATCGAAATCCCCCGATAGAAGCAATGCCGCGGGTCTCCCTGCGGCATTGCGGTTATTTTCACTGAAAAACTAAGTCCAGCGTCACTGAGCCAGGAACTCCAGTGATTATTCTTGCATCTTGTAGAAAAAGAGCGGCAGTGATATAATGAATTTTATAGAAACTGACTACTGCCAAACACACAGAAAGGAGCAATGCTGATGCTTTCACAACACAAGATTCTCTTTGACAAGACATGCGTGGGGAACACGGAGCTGAAAAACCGCTTCGCCATGGCACCCATGGGCCCCCTGGGCCTGGGCGACTCCCACGGCGGCTTCAACCAGCGGGGCATCGACTACTACACCGAGCGGGCCAAGGGCGGCACCGGCCTGATCATCACCGGCGTCACCTTTGCCGACAACGAGGTGGAGGAGCACGGCATGCCCAACTGTCCCTGCGCCACCTATGACCCCATCCAGTTTGTCCGCACCGCCCGGGAAATGACCGAGCGCATCCACGCTTACGGCTCGAAAATTTGGCTGCAGATGTCCGGCGGCTTCGGCCGGGTGACCATCCCCACCAACCTGGGCGAGTATCCCCCGGTGGCCCCTTCCCCCATCATGCACCGGTGGCTGGACAAGGTGTGCCGGGAGCTGACCGTGGAGGAGATCCGCCACATTGTCAAGCAGTTCGGCAAGGGCGCCTTCAACGCCAAGCGGGCCGGCTTTGACGGAGTGGAGATCCACGCCGTCCACGAGGGCTACCTCATCGACCAGTTCGCCATCTCCTTCTTCAACCACCGCACCGATGAGTACGGCGGCTCTCTGGAGAACCGGCTGCGCTTTGCCAGGGAGATCGTGGAGGAGATCAAGGCCCGCTGCGGCAAGGACTTTGTGGTGGCCCTGCGGTACAGCCCCAAGAGCTTCATCAAGGACTGGCGGGTAGGCGCCCTGCCGGGAGAGGAGTTTGAGGAAAAGGGCCGGGATCTGCCCGAAGGCGTGGAGGCCGCCAAGCTGCTGGTGAAGTACGGCTACGACTGCCTGGATGTGGACGTGGGCAGCTACGACGCCTGGTGGTGGAGCCATCCCCCCATGTACCAGAAGAAGGGCCTGTACATTGAGTACGCCAAACTGGTGAAGGACGCGGTGGACGTACCCGTCATCTGCGCCGGCCGCATGGACGATCCGGACATGGCTGCCAAGGCTGTGGAAGAGGGCGCCTGTGACATCGTCTCCCTGGGCCGTCCTCTGCTGGCGGACCCGGATTATGTGAACAAGCTCAAGGCGGGCAAGGTGGAGTCCATCCGTCCCTGCCTGTCCTGCCAGGAGGGCTGCATGGGCCGCATCCAGGAATACTCCGCCCTCAACTGCGCTGTGAACCCCGCCTGCTGCCGGGAGCGGATTGCTCAGCTGCTGCCCACCACCTCTCCCAAGAAGGTGCTCATCATCGGCGGGGGCCCTGCCGGCTGCGAGGCTGCCCGAGTGCTGGCCATTCGGGGCCACAAGCCGGTGTTGTGCGAGGCGAGAGCCTCCCTGGGCGGCAACCTGATCCCCGGCGGCGTGCCGGACTTTAAAGAGGACGACCGGGCTCTGTACCGCTGGTACGCTCACGAGCTCCAGGAGCTGGGCGTGGAAGTGCGGCTGAACGCCAAAATGACCGCCCAGGACATTCAGAAGGAGAACTTCGACGTGCTGATCCTGGCCACCGGGTCCACCCCCAAGCGGATTCCCCTCACGGGCAACGTGCTCACCGCGGAGGACGTGCTCCTGGGCAAGGCGGACCCCGGGAAGTCCACCGTGGTGGTGGGCGGCGGCCTGGTGGGCTGCGAGACCGCTCTGTGGCTGCGGGAGCAGGGCAAGGACGTAACCCTGGTGGAGGCTTTGGACAAGCTGCTGGCGGTAAACGGGCCTCTGTGCCACGCCAACTCCGAGATGCTGGAGGCTTTGGTGCCCTTCAAGGGGGTGCAGGTGAAGTGCGGCTGCACCGTGAAGAGCGCTCAGCCCGGCAGCGTGGTCGTAGCCGGCAAGGAAGGGGAGGAGACCATCCCCGCCGACTCGGTGATCCTCTGCGTGGGGTACAAGTCGGAAAACAGCCTGTATGACCAGCTGAAGGACACTGTGGACGACCTGTATCAGATCGGCGACGCCAACAAGGTGTCCAACATCATGTACGCTATTTGGGATGCCTACGAGGTGGCAAGCACCCTGTAAGCTGCCCATGGAAAAAGACCGGAGAGGTTCGCCCCTCTCCAGTCTTTTTTTACAAATTCAGCAGCACCAGCGCCGCCAGGATCATTCCCACGGCCCCCAGCTGCCGGCGGTTCAGCCGTTCCCGGAACAGGAAAAAGCTGGCCGCGGAGATCACCAAAATGGCTCCCACGCTGTAACTGGGATACACCAAAAAGGCGGGGAGTTCCGTCAGGGCCGCCAGCAGCAGCCGGGAGGAGAAGAAGTTCGGCACCCCCACCAAAATTCCCAGGAGCACGTCCCGGCGGGCCAAACGCTGTCTTTCCCGAATCAGCAGCGCCAGGGTAAACAACGCGGCGAACAGGAAGATGTAGAACACAAACAGACCGTCATCCCGGCGGGAGCCCAGCTGGGTGAAGATCTTGGACATGCTGTCGCTGGCCCCGTTGAGCAGCAGTGCCAAAAGCAGCGGCACCAGGGCCAGGCCCGGGGACATCCCCTGGGGCTGGCCCTTTTTCGGCAGACCGTTCATCACCACGGCGGCCAACACCGCCACCAGGATCCCCGCTCCCTGGAGCAGGGAAGGCCGCTCCCCAAACAGGACCACCGACACCAGAATAGGCACCAGCACCCCCAGCCTGGTAAACACTGAGGAGAGCACCGCTCCGTTTTTCCGGATGCTGTAGGCGTAGACGATCAGAGCAGCCAGGTAGAGGAAGCCGCTCACCGCCCCCAGCCACAGGGGCAGGGGGTCACCGTTCCAGAGGGATTTCCCCTCCATGGTCAAAAAGGCCAGCAGGGCGCAGGTGACATAATTGAAGAAGTACACCCCATAGCCGTAGCCGGAATCCAGATATTTCAGCACAATGGCCAGCACAGAGCTGGAAAGCACTGCCAACAGTAAAAAAACCATCCGTTCCACCCTTTCTCTTTCCTCTGTAACACTATACTCCTATTTGTTAAATTTTGCAAAACAATCCCCGGAACAGTTGCGCATCCCCGGAAAGAACGGTATAATAGTTTCCATAATTTTCTTTTTGGGAAGGAGGGTGCCTATGAGCGCCTACTCGGCGGCAGTTGCCAAATGGCAGTCTCACCAACTGCGCAGCCCGGCAGATCTGGACCGCCTGCTTTTCGACTTTACCCCTCGTTTCACCTATCACTCCGCCCTGCTGGAAGGGCGAGAGATCGCATACAGCACCGTGGAAGAGTTTTTCCACACAGGGGCCGTTTCCCATTTTTCCGGAGACCCCAAAGAACTGGTGCAGCTGTACAGTCACAAACGCTGTTACGATTATCTGCGGGAACACGTGATGGCTCGGGACGACCTGGACACCCTTCTGGTGCTGGAGATCCACCGGCTGCTCACCAGCGGCACGTACAGCGAACCCTTTTTCCTGGCCAACGGGGAACGCCCCGGCGAGCTGAAAAAGCAAAACTTTGTCACCGCTGTCAACGCGGTGGGCGCTTCCGCCCGGGATGTGGGCGCGGAACTGGACCGGCTGATGGAGGAGATCAGCGGGTACTGCGGCGCAGAGCTTCTGGAGGCCGCCGCCTACTTTCACAGCCGCTTTGAGAACATCCACCCCTTTGCCGCCGGCAACGGAACGGTGGGCCGGGTGCTGGTCAACTATTTCCTGCTGATCCGGGACCATCCGCCCCTGATCTTCTTCTCTGAGGACAAGGAACGGTACCTCCAGTGCCTGAGCGCCTACGACCACCAGCGGAACCCAGGCCCCCTGGCGGATTTTCTGGAGGAAGAACTGGCCAAGACCTGGGCAGAATAAAGTTGTCATTCCCATCACTTTGGAAAGGAAGTCATTCCCATGCTGTTTGTCTGCTACCCCAAATGCTCCACCTGCAAAAAAGCCCAGGCCTGGCTGGACACCCACGGCCTCTCCTACCAGGTGCGGGACATCAAGACCCAAAACCCTTCCCAGGAGGAACTGCGCCGGTGGCACAGTGAAAGCGGCCTGCCTTTGAAGCGCTTTTTCAACACCAGCGGCCAGCAGTACCGGGGGCTGGAACTGAAGGACAAGCTCCCCCAGATGACGGAGGACCAGCAGCTGGCGCTGCTTGCCACCGACGGCATGCTGGTGAAACGGCCTATCCTGCTCACCGGCAGCAAGGTGCTGGTGGGATTTAAAGAGGCGGAATGGGAGGCCACCCTGCTGTGAGGCTGTTCTTTTCCCTGAATTTTTCCCCGGAGACGGTCCGGGCCATGGAGGACGTTCAGCGGCGGCTGAAGGCCTTCGCCCCTTCCGGGGTGTATCCCCCGCCTCAGAACCTCCACCTGACCCTCGCCTTTCTGGGAGAAGTCCCTGACCACCAGGAGGGGGAAGTCCGGAACATTTTGGAGAGCCTTTCCCCCGTTCCCATGGTCTTGGAATTTTCCCGGGTGGGGAAATTCACCCAGGGGGACAAAGAACTGTGGTGGCTGGGCGCCCAGCCATGCCCGGAGCTGGAAACGCTGCGGGCCCACCTGATTTCCCGGCTGGAGCTTTGCCGCTTCTCCCCGGACAGAAAGCCCTTCCGGCCTCACGTCACTCTGGCCAGGAAGGTGATGTTTCCCGGCCGGGTCCCCTGTTGGGAGGAACTGCGCCCCCCAGAGATTCAGGCGCCCTGCGGCAGGGGGACTCTGATGCGTTCCCGGCTGACCCCCGCCGGCCCGGTGTACTGGGAACTGGCTGGAAAAGCCCCTCTCTGAGAGGCCTGGCAAAAAAGGCCGCTGTTGTGGGACTTTTTTGGCCAAAGGTCACCAAATTTACAAATTGTTCATATATGAACAATACTTCTGTAAAATGGATTGGCTATTCTAATTGTTAGCAAGCTAACAAAAAGGGAACGCCCTTGGTTTGCTTCCACATTACAGGAGGTCTTACATACCATGAGCAAGCTGGAAAAAGTTGAAAAAGCCATTGAAAAGGGAAAGGAGAAAGCGCTGATCAAACTGGCCCAGGACAAGGACGAAGAGATCAAACTGGCCGCCATTGCCGGCATGGGCAAAATTGGCAAGGACGATTCCTTCAACGCCATGGTGCCTGACATGCTTACCGACGGCGATCCCAAGGTGCGGGCCGCTGCCGCCCTGGCTTTGGGGGAAATGAAGAACGAGCACGCCAGCGCCCACCTGCGCTACTATCTGGAGCGGGAAAAGGACCCCTCTGTGATCAATGCGCTGAAAAAAGCCATCTCCAACCTGAACGGGACCGAGTGAGCTTCCAGCAGAAAAAATGTCCGACGCAGACCTGCTGCGCCGGACTTTTTTTTGCCTGAATTCCCTTGTGGAGAAAAACCGGATTACTGAAGATTTTCCCGGATCTTCTCGCACAGGCGGATAAACTCGCTTTTCTCTTCCGGAGTGAGGCAGTGGGAAAGGTGCTCCTCCACCTGGCGGATGCTCCGCTCCACCCGCTGGTGAAGCTCCACGGCCTTGGGGGTCAATTCCAGCTTTTTCAGCCGGGCATCCCGCTCCACGGAGGTCCGGGTGATCAGCCCGTTTTTCTCCATCAGCTGGAGAATTCCGGTCACCGTGGACCGGCGGATGGAAAACTGCTGCTGGATATCCCGCTGGAACACCTCCCGGTCCCGGTTATCGTACAGGTAGCCGATAATCCACCCCTGAACTCCCGTTGGGTGATCCTCCCCCGAAAACGCAGTCTGATCCACCACCCGCTTCACCAGGTGGGACAAGGTGCGGATTTGAAATCCCAGGCCATCCCGATATTCCACGATAGTTCCCTCCCCCGAACTGTTAGGATGCTAACAGTATACAGGATTCCCCTGGATTTGTCAATGGGCAAAAGGGAAGGCCCCCGCCGAATGACGGAGGCCTTTTCTGGGAATGTGGTTACTTGCAGCAGCCGCCCGGGTCGGTGGCCTTGGGCGGGAAGAACTCGCTGGTGGGGAACTCGATGCTCCGAAACAGCTCGCAGGGGTTGTCGCTGGAAGCCACGCACTCCTTCTCCGGGATGCAGAAGTCGTAGGCGGGAATCAGCATTTGGACGTTGCGGACGATCTGCACAATGATGAACAGGCCAATGGTGACGTACACCGCGTTCTTCTGGCCGCAGGCGTCGAAGTCGCCGCCGTAGCGCTGGCAGATGCTCTCCGGAATGCGGCAGTAGGACTCGCAGCCACAGGCGGGATAGTCGCACAGGCGGGCGGAAAGGGCCACAGGCTGGGCCACCTGGACCGTGGCCTTGGGCATGACCCGGGTGTCCTCCACCTGAAGCTCCTCCATGGAACAGCCGGAAGAGAACAGCTTCACGTTGCCCTCGCTGCCATAGAGGACCACCTTCTTGTTAAAGATAGCCACCCCGTTGATGGGCACGGGACAGGAAGCCGTCCCCCCAAACAGGTCCAGGGACACGTCGAAGAAAAAGGTCATATCCACCGAGTAGAAGCCCTTGTTAAAGGGAATGGGCTGCAGATCGATGTAGACGGTGATGACGCTTACGTCCCGCACCCGCACGTTTGTGGCGCTGTCCACCAGGGGCTGCCGAGCAGCTGGAAACAACACCCGTATGTCCTCCAGGCAGTCTTTATCGCTGCAGGAATCGTACACGCGCTGCGCATCGATGCAGACAGCCTCTTTGAAATAGTCCCGGCAGTCGTAGTCGGGCACACATTCCTTTTCGGCCATGTGATCTCCTCCTTTTGGGGTTTCTCCTTCCCATTGTATGAACCCAAAAGGATTTGGTGCCTTTTTACCACACGCCGCTGGTAAACCACCAGGGGAGGAATTCCGCAAGCTCCAGAATAGTCATCAGCTTCAGCAGCAGGCCCAGGGTGGCGATGACGATCCCCGCCACAGCCAGCCCCTTGGCCCGCTCCCCCTTGAAGCCCAGCACCGAGGCCACGATCCCCAGAGGGAAAAACAGCAGGCTGGCGCCGAAATACCCCACAATGGAGGCGCAGAAGCCCAAAAAGGTGCTCACGTCCGCCCAGGTGAAGGGCCGGCGCACCGGGGGCTGGGGCGGCACAAAGGTGGGCACCTGAGGGGCCAAAGGCGCAGGATTCTGGGGCATTGCCTGGGGCGGAATGGGGGGCACATGGGTCATATCCACGCCGCAGCGGGGGCAGAAGGCGGCCTGGTCCTGAAGGTATACCCCGCAAGTGGGACATTGTTTCATAGCGGCACGCTCCTTTCCGGGAAAGACTCACAGCTTTTGCAGCCGGGCAAAATTGGCAAAGAGTTTTTTCGTTCCCACCTTTTCAAAGGCGATCTCCAGCAGGGTGTCGTTGGCCATGGGGGTGGCGGAGAGAATCATCCCCTGGCCGAAGGTCTTGTGAGAGACCGTATCCCCCGCCCGGTAGGTCCCTGCCGGGGCAGGCTTGACGGGGTGGGGGGTAAACAGGGGCTTGACCGTTCCCGGCTTGGCGCCGGCCCCGGGCTGAGAAACACCGGGCCGCTGGCCGGGGCGGTTTCCGAAGGAGGGCATGGTCCCCTGAGAGGGACGGCTCCAGTCGTGGGAACGGGTGTGCTCCAGCAGCTCCTCCGGGATCTCCCCGGCAAACCGGGACAGCCGGTTGCGGCTGGTGGTGCCGAAGATCATCCGGCTTTCCGCATGGTACAGGTACAGCTCTTCCCGGGCCCGGGTGATGGCCACGTAGGCCAGGCGCCGTTCCTCCTCCACCTGCTCCGGGTCGTACAGCACCGCCATGCCGGGGAACACTCCCTCTTCCCAGCCGGGCAGGAACACCACGGGGAACTCCAGACCCTTGGCGGAGTGAACCGTCATCAGCACCACGGAGTCGGCGTTCTCATCGTAGTTGTCAATATCGGTAAACAGGGACACTTCCTCCAGGAACCCGGACAGGGAGGCCTCTTCCCCTGCCTCCTCCTCGTACCGGCGGAGCATGGAGGAAAGTTCCTGAACGTTCTCAATGCGCTCCTCGGCCTTTTCCGGCTCGTCCTGGCGGAGGAATTCCTCGTACTGGAGCCGGTCCACCAGCTCTCCGTACAGCTCGCTGGGAAGCAGCTCTCCCTCCTGGTTCTTCTGGATAAACTCCTCCATCAGCTCCACAAAGGGTGCCAGCTTTCCAGCCGCCCGGGAGATGGCCGGGTAATCCTTGGGATGGGAGAACACCTGGAACAGCGTCTCCCCCACCTGCTGGCCGATCTGGGCGGAAAGGTCCACGGTCCGCTCTCCGATGCCCCGCCGGGGCACGTTGACAATGCGGCGCAGGCGCATTTCGTCGGAGGGGTTGTTGATGACGCTCAGGTAGGCGATCATGTCCCGGACCTCTTTCCGGTCGAAGAACCGGGTGCCGCCGATAATCCTGTGGGGGATGCCCTGCTTGGCGAACATTCTTTCCAGCGCCTGGGACTGGGAGTTCATCCGGTACAGCACCGCGTGGTCGGAGAACTTCCGCCCCTGGGCCACCCCCTCTAAAATGGTGCGGGCAATGCGGTCGGCCTCGTCCTGCTCGTTGTCTGCCAGGTGCAGGCCGATCTTCTTTCCCGGCCCGGCGGCGGTCCACAGGGTTTTGCCCTTGCGCTCGGTGTTGTTGGCGATCACCGCGTTGGCGGCGTCCAGAATATTCTGGGTGGAGCGGTAGTTCTGCTCCAGACGCACCACCTTCGCCCCGGGGAAATCCTCCTCGAAGTGGAGGATGTTCTCAATGGTGGCTCCCCGGAATTTGTAGATGCTCTGGTCATCGTCGCCCACCACGCACAGGTTGCCGCTTTTCTGGGCCAGCAGGCTGACAAACTCATACTGGGCGTGGTTGGTGTCCTGGTACTCGTCCACCATCAGGTAGCGGAACCGGTTCTGGTAATACTCCAGCACGTCGGGGCAGTTTTTAAACAGTTTCACCGTGTTCACCAGCAGGTCGTCAAAGTCCATGGCGTCGGCGTCCGCCAGGCGGCGCTGGTAGGACAGGTAAGCCCTGGCCACCTGCTTCAAGCGGAAGTCGTCCCCTGCGGCGGAGGCAAATTCCTCCGGGGTTGTGAGCTGGTCCTTGGCACGGGAAATCTCCGCCAGAGCCCCCTTGGGGGACAGCGCCCGTTCGGAGATCTCCAGGTCTTTCAGCACCTCTTTCATCAGCCGACGGCTGTCGTCGGTATCGTAAATGGTGAAGTGGGAGGTAAAGCCCAGCCGGTCCCCGTCACGGCGGAGGATCCGGGCGCAGCTGGAGTGGAAGGTGGAGGCCCACACCTCCTGGCCGCCCTCTCCCAGCATTTGGCAGAGCCGGTCCTTCAGCTCCCCTGCCGCCTTGTTTGTAAAGGTAATTGCCATTACACGCCATGGCGGGCAGGAAGACACTGCAAGCCTGGATCTCACCAGGTCCGGAAGCTCTCCGTCAAGGAGATAGCCTTTACAAGCTTCAATATCTTCCTCCGTCAGGGCGTCGCTGATAAAGGGGCTGTTGTAGGCCTGGCCGTAGCGAATGATATTGGCCACCCGGTTGACCAGCACCGTGGTTTTCCCGCTGCCGGCTCCCGCCAGCACCAGCAGAGGGCCTTCCGTGGAAAACACCGCCTGGCGCTGCCGGTCGTTCATGCGGGAAAAGTCCCGCTCTATCACCTGTTGTCTCAGTTTTAAAAGCTCTTGTTTGGAAATCATCTGATCTGTGCCTTTCTCTCTGTGCGTCCCCACGTTTTCGGGGCGCTCCTGCTCTCATGTGTAACAGCCGCCGCTGTGATGCCGCGCCTGCGGTGGGCATGGACGGCTCT
The DNA here is from genome assembly GCA_944376265.1 of uncultured Clostridia bacterium. Taxonomy (GTDB): domain Bacteria; phylum Bacillota; class Clostridia; order Oscillospirales; family Acutalibacteraceae; genus Acutalibacter. Next base: position 58,337 of record CALWCD010000006.1, read on the forward strand.
GCGGCCGCCAAACTGGTTCGGATTTTTCCCTCATCACCCGCGTACGTATCTAGCGGTCATTATACCGTATCTTTAGAAGGAAAGCAATGGGCGGGATTTGACAACTGGGGAAAATCCGGGTACACTGAAAGGAAAGAACTGGGCTTCTTCGCAGAAAGGAAGATGACATATGGAACTGGATCGGGCGGCGCGAGCCATTGAACGCTGGGCGGAAGAAGGGGAACGGTCCTCCCCTCCCCTGTGGGAAGACCTGCCCTCTATCCCCCTGTACATGGACCAGGTGATCCTCTATCTGGGGGAGAGCTTGAAACTCTTTGAGCGGGAGGAAGAGCTGAGCCTGCTTACAAGCTCCATGATCAACAACTACGTGAAGAACGGGCTGATCCCCCACCCGGAGAAAAAAAAGTACACCAAGGAGCACCTGGCTGGGCTGATGGCCGTGTGCATGCTGAAACAGGTGCTGTCCATCCAGGACATCAAGACGCTGTTCTCCGGCACGGAGATGACCGGGGAGACCTACGAGCTGTTCCGGGAGGCCCACACCGCCGCGGTGCGGGAGACCTGCCAGGCTCTTCAGGAGACCTGCCGCACTGGGGCGGACCTGAAGAAGGCCGCCCTGCTGCTGGCCGCCCAGGCCAACGCCAAACGGGCCGCCGCCGAGCGGATCCTGTGCGAGCTGGGGCGGGAAGAGCCGAAAAATCCCAAGGAGGGAAAGGGCTCCAAGGGGTAAGATCCCCATTTTATCGAAGGAAGGGTTGTTTTTTGAAAACAGGTGTCAGCACGGCTTGTCTCTACCCCTTGGAAACGGAGCGGTCCCTGGAGCTGCTGCTGAAGCTGGGGTTCCGCCGGTTCGAGGTGTTTTTCAACTGCATGGAAGAGCTGGAGCCCGCCTTTCTCCGGGAGTTGAAGCGCCAGGCGGACGCCTGGGGAGCCTCTTTCGTGTCGGTGCATCCTTTCACTTCCGCGGTGGAGTCCTCCCTGCTGTTTGGGGATTATCCCCGCCGCACCCGGGAAGCCTTTGACTTTTACCGCCGCTACATGGCCGCGGCAGCCTATCTGGGAGGCCGGTTTGTGGTGATTCACGGCCAGCCCCAAGGCCACGGCAAGCTTTCGGACCAGGGGTACTGGGAGCGTTTTGGAGAGCTGTACCGTCTGGGAGACCAGGAGGGCGCCCATCCCGCCCAGGAAAACGTGCGGCAGCACCGGGGAGCCGATCCGGCGTTTATTCGGGGGATGGGGGACTATCTGGGGGAGGACTGCGCCTTTGTTTTGGATGTGAAGCAGTGCCGTCTCTCCGGGGCGGACGTAGCTGACATGGCCGCCGCCATGGGAAACAGGCTGCTCCACGTGCACCTGAGCGACTGGGACCAGGACCGGCCCTGCCTGCTCCCCGGCGCCGGGCAAGAGGATTTCTCCGCTTTCCGGGCCAGGCTGGAAAGCCTTGGTTTTTCCGGCACAGTGGTGACAGAGGTCTACCGGCACAACTTTTCCCAGCCGGAAGAGCTGAAAGAATCTCTGAACTTCACAAAAAAAGTCTTTGAAACCACGTTTTCCTGACAAATTTCTTGATTTTTCGCGGGTTTTTGCGCTATAATAGGGGTGTATCGAACCTCCCGGGGACCGCGGGGACCTGGGGGTAAGCCATCAGGAGGTGCTTTGCTTTGAAATGCCCGTATTGCGGTTACAGCGAAAGCCGCGTGATCGATTCCCGCCCCACCGACGAGGGGGAGCGCATCCGCCGCCGCCGGGAATGCTTGAAATGCGCCAAGAGGTTCACCACCTACGAGGTGATTGAAAACGTGCCCATTGTGGTGATTAAGAAGGACAAGTCTCGGGAGACTTTCGACCGGAACAAGCTGCTCACCGGCCTGCTGCGTGCCTGTGAAAAGCGTCCCGTCTCCATGGACACCCTGGAACGCATTGTGGACGAGATCGAAAACCTGCTGCAAAACTCTCTGGACCGAGAGGTTTCCTCCCAGCGGATTGGCACCTATGCCATGGAAAAGCTGAAGACGGTGGACGAAGTGGCCTACGTGCGCTTTGCTTCGGTGTACCGCCAGTTTAAGGACATTAACAGCTTTATGGAAGAGCTGTCCAAAATCATCAACAGCAAGAAAGACTGACCCCTCTCCGGGCCTGAACGCTTCCCTCCACCGGTGGGAAGCGTTTTTTGCGCTT
>CALWCD010000007.1 GCA_944376265.1 uncultured Clostridia bacterium
CCAGGATCCTGATCCTGGACGACTCCACCAGCGCGGTGGACACCCGCACCGACGCCCTGATCCGCCAGGGCTTCCGGAAGTTCATCCCCGAGACCACCAAGATCATCATCGCCCAGCGGGTGGCCTCCGTGCAGGACGCCGACCGGATCATCGTTATGGACAACGGTGCCATCGCGGCCATTGGAAACCATGAGGAGCTGATGGAGTCCAGCCCCATCTACCGCGAGGTCTACACCTCTCAGAACAAAGTCAGCACCCAGGAAAAGGAGGAGAGCGCGCAATGATGAGAAAAGGTCACGGCCAGCCCTTGGCCAAAGGTCAGCGCAAGGCAGTGCTGCTGCGGCTGATTAAAATGCTGTTTTCCTTCTATCCTGTCATGCTTCCCGTCACCCTGTTCTGCATCCTGTTTAACGCCATTATCAGCTCGGTGCCTTCCGTGTTCATGCAGAACATCATCGCCGCCGTGGAAGAGGGCTGGCAGAACGAGGCCGGCTGGGAAGCGGTGGGCTCCAAGATTTTGGGCCTGGTGAGCATTCTGGCGGTGTTCTACATCCTCAGCCTGATCGCCGGCACCCTGTACAACCAGCTGATGGCCATCATCACCCAGGGGTCCCTGGCCAAAATGCGCAAGCGCATGTTCAACGGCATGCAGGACCTGCCCATCAAGTATTTTGACACCCACAATCACGGCGACGTGATGAGCTACTACACCAACGACATCGACACCCTCCGCCAGATGATCTCCCAGAGCCTGCCCCAGCTGCTGATCTCCGCGGTGACCATCATCACCGTGATCTGCATTATGCTGTATTACAGCCTGTGGCTGAGCCTGGTGGTGGTGCTGGGCGTGGTGGCCATGGTGTTTGTGGTGAAGAAGGTGGGCGGCCAGTCCTCCAAGTTCTTCATCCGCCAGCAGCAGGCCATTGGCCGCACCGAGGGCTTTGTGGAAGAGATGATGAACGGCCAGAAAGTGGTGAAGGTGTTCTGCCACGAAAAAGAGGCCCAGGAGCAGTTCGACCAGGTCAACGACGAGCTGTTCTACAACTCTGAAAAGGCCAACCGCTACGCCAACATGCTCATGCCCATCCTGGGCAACATCGGCAATGTGCTGTACGTGTGCGTGGCCATTGTGGGCGGCATTCTCCTGACTGCCCACGCCCCCAACGTAAGCGTTTCCGGCCTGGCGTTCAGCATCAGCATTGTGGTGCCCTTCCTGAACATGACCAAGCAGTTCGCCGGCTCTGTGGGCCAGGTGTCCAACCAGCTGAACCTGGTGATTATGGGCCTGGCCGGCACCCAGCGGATCTTCGCCCTGCTGGACGAACAGCCCGAGACCGACGAGGGCTACGTCACCCTGGTAAACGCCAAGGAGGACGAAAACGGCAACCTGGTGGAGTGCGAAGAGCGCACCAACCTGTGGGCCTGGAAACATCCCCACCAGGCGGACGGCACCGTCACCTACACCAAGCTCCAGGGCGAGGTGGTGCTGGACGACGTGGATTTCGGCTACAACCCGGATAAGATGGTGCTTCACAACATCAGCCTGTACGCGAAGCCCGGCCAGAAGATCGCCTTCGTGGGCTCCACCGGCGCGGGCAAGACCACCATCACCAACCTGATCAACCGGTTCTACGACATTGCCGACGGCAAAATCCGCTACGACGGCATCAACATCAACAAGATCAAGAAGGCGGACCTGCGCCGCTCCCTTGGCATGGTGCTCCAGGACACCAACCTGTTCACCGGCACCGTGATGGACAACATCCGCTACGGCCGCCTGGACGCCACCGACAAGGAGTGCATGGCTGCCGCCCGGCTGGCAGGCGCCCACGATTTCATCACCCGGCTGCCCCTGGGTTACGACACCCCCCTCACCGGCAACGGCGCCAACCTGAGCCAGGGCCAGCGTCAGCTGCTGTCCATTGCCCGGGCCGCCGTGGCCGACCCGCCTGTGATGATTCTGGACGAGGCCACCTCCTCCATTGACACCCGGACAGAGGCCATTGTCCAGAAGGGCATGGACGCCCTGATGACCGGCCGCACCGTGTTCGTCATTGCCCACCGGCTTTCCACTGTCCAGAACTCCGACGCCATCATGGTGCTGGACCACGGACGGATTATCGAGCGGGGCACCCACGACCAGCTGATCGCCCAGCACGGCACCTACTACCAGCTGTACACCGGCGCTCTGGAACTGGAGTAATCCCTTTCCAACGGAACAAAACAAGGCCTTGGTTTCGCACTGCCGCGAAGCCAAGGCCTTTTCCTGTTGGGAAACGGTTATGAGATCAGCCCAAGGTCATGTCCAGCACCATCATAATCAGGAATCCTGCCATCACTCCCAGGGTGCCCACATTGGAGTGCTCCCCCAGGTGGGCTTCCGGGATCAGCTCCTCCACCACCACGTACATCATGGCGCCGGCGGCAAAGGCCAGCAGCCAGGGCAGCAGGGGCTGAATGCTTCCCGCCACCAGCACCGCCAGAATGCCGAAGATGGGCTCCACAATGCCGGAAAGGGCGCCGTACACAAAGCTTTTCCCGGCAGGGACCCCCTCCTGGCGCAGGGGCAGGGAAATGGCTGCCCCCTCCGGGAAGTTCTGGATGCCCATGCCCAGCGCAAGGGCGATGGCCCCGGTGTACACGGCGGGGTCATTGCCGTGCTGCGCCGCCAGGGCAAAGGTGAAGCCCACCGCCATGCCCTCGGGAATGTTGTGAAGAGTCACGGCGAAGATCAGCAGGGTGGTGCGCTTCCAGGAAGAGGACCGGCCTTCCGGCTTGTCCGCCCCAAGGTGCAGGTGGGGCATAACACAGTCAAGGGCCAGCAGGAACGCCACCCCCAGCAGGAACCCTCCCGCCGCTGGAATCCAGCCGATCATCCCCCGGGCCTCCGCTTCCTCCACGGCGGGGATCAGCAGGCTCCACACAGAGGCGGCCACCATCACCCCGGCGGCAAAGCCCAGAAAAATCCGCTGGGCGCCGGGATGCACCCTGCCCCGAAAGAAAAACACCATGGCAGCGCCCAAAGCCGTCATGAAAAAGGTGAACCCTGTTCCGGCCGCCGCCCAAAGTACCGATTGACCCATGCAAAACAACCTCCTTGTTCCTCTGGTATGGTTCCAGCCCGATTATAATCCAGGAGTCCGATTTTTGTCAAAGGGGTGGTTGCGTTTTGGAGGCGTTGGGGGTATCATGAAAAGAAAACCACACAGGGGGCGCGTTTGTATGAGTATGATTCCCACGCCGGAACAGGCCTTGGAGCTTGTGAAGCGCTACAACCAGGAGGAATTCCACCTGCACCACGCAAAGACCGTGGGCTGGGTGCTGGGCTGTCTCAGCCAGGCCCACGATCCCGGAAAAGAAGCCTACTGGCAGGCGGTGGGCATTCTCCACGACATCGACTTTGAGCAGTGGCCGGAAGAGCACTGCAAGAAAGCCCAGGAGCTGCTCACCCAGCTGGACCTGGACCCGGGCATGATCCACGCGGTGGTAAGCCACGCCTGGGGCCTTTGCTCCCACGTGAAGCCGGAACTGCTGATGGAGCAGTACCTCTTCGCCGCGGACGAGCTCACCGGCCTGATCGGCGCCGCCGCCCTCATGCGGCCCACCGGCTTTGAGGGCATGGAGGTGAAGTCTGTGATGAAGAAGTTCAAGGACAAGAAATTCGCCGCGGGCTGCTCCCGGGAAGTGATCTCCCAGGGAGCCCAGATGCTGGGGCTCACAGTCCAGGAGCTGGTGGGAGAAGTTCTCCCCGCCATGCAGACCATGCCGGAACACTGGCCGGAATAATCCGGCGCCAAAAAGGGCTGCTGCTTCCACGCGGCAGCCCTTTTTATAGAGGGGAACCCAATGTTACGGCTCTTCCGCCGGCACCAGCGCCACCGCCTGCATCCCCACGCCCTGGTAGGCAGCCTCCACCTGCTCCTTGGGGTAGGGTGTGTTCTTGCCAGCCAGGGGGTCGTTGAAGTAGTAATAGTCCTCGTCCTCCCCGGTGAGAAGCAGACAGTGAAGGGGGTAGATCCAGGTGAACAGCTCCCCTGTGTCCTCCAGGAAAAACTCCGTGGACTCCACCGGGGGCTCCATGCCAATGGTGGCCCACACCATCACCGGCACCTGCCGGTCCAGGTAGTCACGGCTCAGGGCGGAAAGCTCCCGGCCTTCCAGCAGCCGCACCTCCAGGCGGGTGATCCCCCGGTCCTCCAGCACCTGCTCCACCGCCCCGGCAATCACCGGAGCGTAGCAGCCCCAGCCTTCCTCCGAATAGGGGCTGCCCAGGAACTTCTGAAAGGGGTCGGCCCCCACCAGAGCCCCGCTTTCGTCACAGTGAGGCGCTTCCCCCTGGGGCAGGTACCCGTCGATGAACTCCTCCACGGAAATATCCACCCCCGCCCAGCCCAAAGCCATCACCGCGGTGACGCTCTCGCAGCCGGTGGGGTAGTTCTCCCGCTGGTCAATAAAGGGAGCGTCCAGTCCGGGGGAAGATTCCCCCTCCGTGAGAAACGCCCCCAAAGAGGAGGTGCGAAGCAGCAGAACCGCCAGGGAACAGACTGCGAACACACAGATCAGCTTCAGCAGCAGCACCCGGCGGGGCTGGCTTTTGGGACGATAGGGCCTAGCGGCTCTCATAAGATCTTCCACGTTTTTCACGCTCCTTGTTCCGTCTTTGTACCCATTAGACGAAAACAAAGGGGGCAGGGTAAGCACATGTCCCCAAAAAATATAAGAACCCGGTTCCCCCCTTGGGCTTCTTTGCCCCTGGGGCAGAGTTTCCCGGGTGGCAGCCCTTGCCCCGCTTTTACAAACGCTCTGTACAAGTCCCCCCTATGTGGGGTATAATGAGATGTTATTTGAAAAAACGCGGTTGCACAGGAAGGATACAGACAGGATGAAACGGCTGGTCATAGGCATTTTGGCACATGTGGACTCGGGGAAAACCACCCTTACCGAGGCGCTGCTGTACCGCTCGGGGGCCCTTAGGAAGCTGGGGCGGGTGGACCACAAAGACGCTTTTCTGGACACGGACTCCCTGGAGCGCGCCCGGGGCATCACCATCTTTTCCAAACAGGCGGTGCTCAAGCTGCCGGAGGCGGAGCTCACCCTGCTGGACACCCCGGGGCACGTGGACTTCTCCGCCGAGGCGGAACGGGCCCTCCAGGTGATGGACTGTGCCGTGCTGGTCATCAGCGGCACCGACGGCATTCAAAGCCACACGGAGACTCTGTGGAGGCTGCTCCAGCGCCACAAGGTGCCTGTCTTTCTCTTTGTGAACAAGACGGACCTGGCCGGCGCGGACCGGCGCCAGCGCATGGAGGAGCTCCAGCGCCGCTTTCACTCCGGCTGCGTGGACATGGAGGGGCCCAACTTTTTGGAGGAAGCGGCCCTGTGCAGCGAATCCCTGCTGGAGACGGTAATGGAGGGGAACACCCCCTCCCCCCAACAGCTTGCCCAGGCCATTGCCCGGCGGGAGCTGTTCCCCTGCTACTTCGGCTCTGCCCTGAAGCTGGAGGGCATCGACCAGCTGCTGGAGGCCCTTTCCCAGCTCACCCTCCCCCTTCCGGAACGGGAGGAGTTCGGCGCCAGGATCTTCAAGATCAGCCGGTCGGAGGACGGCCAGCGGCTCACCTGGCTGAAGGTCACCGGCGGGGAGCTGAAGGTGAAGACGGAGCTCTCCTCCCGGGAGGACGCCCGAAAGCAGTGGAAGGCCAAGGCGGACCAGCTGCGGCTGTACTCCGGGGTGAAGTTCCAGCTGCTCGGCGCCGCTCTTCCCGGCACCGTGTGCGCCGTCACCGGCCTGGCGGACACCTACCCGGGAGAGGGCCTGGGCTTCGAGCCGGACGCCGCCCCTCCCTCCCTGGAACCGGTGATGCGCCACCGGGTGATCCTTCCCCCTGGCAGCGACGTGCACAAGGTGCTGGGCCAGCTGCGGGAACTGGAGCAGGAGGACCCCCTGCTCCGTGTGGTGTGGGACGAGCACCTGTCCACCCTGTTTCTCCAGCTGATGGGCGAAGTGCAGCTGGAAGTGCTCCAAAGCCTGATCCAGCGCCGGTTCGGGCTGGAGGTCTCCTTTGACGAGGGGGGCATCCTCTACAAGGAGACCCTATCCCTGCGGGTGGAGGGAGTGGGCCACTTTGAGCCCTTGCGCCACTACGCGGAGGTCCACCTGCTGATGGAGCCCGGGGAACCGGGCAGCGGGGTGCAGATCCGCACCGCCTGCCGGGAGGACGACCTGGCCTCCAACTGGCAGCGGCTGATCCTGACCCACCTGGCGGAAAAACAGCACCTGGGTGTGCTCACCGGCTCCCCCCTCACCGACGTGAAGATCACCCTGTGCTCCGGCCGGGCCCACATCAAGCACACGGAGGGCGGGGACTTCCGCCAGGCCACCTACCGGGCGGTGCGCCAGGGGCTGCGCACTGCCCAGGCCCAGGGGGGCTGCGTGCTGCTGGAGCCCTGGTACCAGTTCACCCTGCGGGTGCCCCAGGACTGCCTGGGCCGGGCTCTGGCGGACATGCCCCGGCTCTGCGGGGAATTCTACCCTCCCCAGACCCAGGGGGAAGAGGCGCTGCTCACCGGCCGTGCGCCTGTGTCGGAGCTGCGGGGCTACGCCCGGGAGGTGATCTCCTACACCCAGGGGAGAGGTCAGCTCCAGTGCCTGCCGGGGGGCTACGCCCCCTGCCACAACGCCCAGGAGGTGATGGAGGCCCTGGGCTACGACCCGGACAGTGACCTGCAGAACACGGCGGATTCCGTATTCTGCAGCCACGGCGCCGGGGTGCTGGTGCCCTGGAACGAGGCCCCTTCCCGCATGCACCTGCCCAGCATTCTGGCCCGGGAGCAGCGGCTTGCCCGGGAGGACGGCTCTTCCCAGGGGGACCCGGAGGCCTCTTCCTCCCGGCCCGGCAGCGCCTATGAGAAAATGATGGTCTCCGACAAGGAGCTGATGGCCATTTTCGAGCGGACCTACGGGCCCATCAAGCGGGACCCCCGGCAAGCCATGCGCCCGGTGAAAAAGCCCCCGGAAAAGCCGGTGCGGCTGCCTTCCCGGCCCCGGCCGGAAGGGCCGGAACACCTGCTGGTGGACGGCTACAACGTGATCTTCTCCTGGGAGGACCTGTCCAAGCTGGCCCAGGAAAACCTGGAAGCCGCCCGCCACCGGCTTATGGACATTCTGTGCAACTACGCCGGCTACCGGAAAATCGTGCCCATTCTGGTGTTCGACGCCTACAAGGTGAAGGGCGCCCAGCGGGAGGTGGAACAGTACCACAACCTGTTTGTGGTGTACACCAAGGAGGCGGAAACCGCCGACATGTACATTGAGAAAACCACCCACGAAATCGCCCGGAAGTACGCCACCCGGGTGGTCACCTCCGACGCCACGGAGCAGCTGATTATCCTGGGAAGCGGGGCCATGCGGGTGTCCTCCCAGGAATTCCAGGAGGAAGTGCGGGCCGTGGAGGAGGAGATCCGCCAGTATCTGGCGTCCCAGCCCCTGGGATGAGACCCGGGGGAAAACTCCCCTCTTGCGCTTTTTCCCTTTTGGGGTTAAACTCTCTATAAAGATGAGAGTTTGGGAGGTGTCGCTATGAAAGAGGACCTGCTGCCCATCGGCAAGATGGCCGCCCTCAACCGGATCTCCATTCCCACCCTGCGGCTCTACGACCAGAAGGGCCTGCTCAAACCCCGGTACATCGACCCGGAAACGGGCTACCGGTACTACCACATCAGCCAGAACGCCCGGCTGGACATGATCGTCTACATGAAAGAGCTGGGCATGAGCCTTTCCCAGATTGCCCAGGCCCTGCAAAAGGAGGATATCTCCCTCATCGAGGAGCTGCTCTCCCAGAAAAACGAGCAGATCCACCAGCAGATGCGCCAGCTCCAGGCCCAGCACGACGCGGTGGAACGGGCCATTATGTCCATCGAGCGGTACCGCAAGTCCCCGGTGACGGGCACCCTCTCCCTGGAGTACATCGACCGCCGGTACGTGTGGGGCATCCCCTGCTCCTCCAACTTTTACAGCAGCGGCATCCGCTGCTACGAGACCCTCCTCCGGGAGCTGCGGCTGAAACTGGAGGAACAGGGCTTTCAGCAGATTCACTCCTACAATATCGGCACCTCCATCACCCGGGAGGACTTTGAGGCCGGCCGCTTCACCGCCAGCCGGATCTTCATTTTCGCCAGCCACCGGGACCGGGCGGGGGGCGTGTCCCTGCAGACCGTGGAAAGCGGCATGTACGCCTGCGTGTACCTGGACAACTTCGACGACGAGATCGCCTGCGCCCAAAAGCTGCGGGACTACTGCCGGAAAAACGGCTACCACATTTCCGGGGACTACATCTGCGAGGTGATGACCGGCTTCAACGTGTTCGACAGCGACCCCCGCAGCATGTTCCTGCGCCTCCAGGTGCCGGTGACCTTTCGGAAGTGACAAAAAACGATGTGAAATTTTTCACAAAAGCCTCTTGACCCTCCTCCAGCAGGAGGGTTTACACTTTAGTTGAACCCAGAACTACAACGGTAAAAAGGAGGCTTTCCCATGGAAAAAATCAAAGTGGTTCAGTACGGCTGCGGCAAAATGGCAAAATACACCCTGCGCTACCTTTACGAGCACGGCGCACAGATCGTGGGCGCCATCGACGTCAACCCGGAGGTGGTGGGCATGGACGTGGGCGACTACGCCGGCCTGGGCCTGAAAACCGGCGTGCTCATCTCCAACGACGCGGACAAAGTGCTGGACCAGTGCGACGCCGATGTGGCCATCGTCACTTTGTTCAGCTTTATCGGGGAGATCTACGACCATGTGGAAAAGTGCGTCTCCCGGGGCATCAGCGTGATCACCACCTGCGAGGAGGCCATCTATCCCTGGACCACCTCCGCCGCCCAGATCAACCATCTGGACGCCATCGCCAAGGAAAACAACTGCACCATCACCGGCTCCGGCATGCAGGACATTTTCTGGATCAACATTGTGGGCATGGTGGCCAGCGGCTGCCACAAGCTGGAGAAGATTAAGGGCGCCTACAGCTACAACGTGGAGGACTACGGCCTGGCTCTGGCCAAGGCCCACGGCTGCGACCTGACCCCAGAGGAGTTCGAGGAGCAGATTGCCCATCCCGCCCAGTTCGAGCCCTCCTACGCCTGGAACGCCAGCGAGGCCCTGTGCAGCAAGCTGGGGCTCACTATCAAGTCCATCACCCAGCGCCACGTCCCCTGCATAGTGGACCACGACGTGTACAGCTCCACCCTGGGCAAGACCATTGAGGCCGGCCGGTGCATCGGCATGTCCGCGGTGGTGACCATTGAGACCATGCAGGGCATCACCATCGAAGAGGAGACCATCGGCAAGGTCTACGGCCCGGAGGACGGGGACATGTGCGACTGGTGGCTCACCGGCGAGCCCAACACCGAGTTCCACATCGTCAAGCCTGCCACGGTGGAGCACACCTGCGCCACCATTGTCAACCGGATCCCCACCCTGCTCACCGCTCCCGCCGGGTTCGTCACCGCGGACCAGCTGGAGCCCCACTGCTACCTCACCTACCCCATGGAATATCACCTGTAACCGCCAAATGCGGGGACCGGGGCTGCCGCTTTCCCGCGGCGGCCCCTTTCCTTTGCCTCCCTGCCGGAAAGTCCCACGGTTTCGGAGGAAATCCGGGAGAAAAAAGAAAGAATTTGCACAAAAAAGATTGCAATCACTCCCCCCGCAGACTATACTTAACTCAAACGAGCCCGCAAGGCGTTTGAACTATTTTTTTGGAAAGAAGGAGTTTCACCATGAAAATTTACAAGGTTACCGATCCCGAGTTCGCCCCCTACGGCCAGGTTGTGGAAGGCTATGACACCGCCCAGCTGCTGGACGCCCTGAAAAAGACCCCCCTGCCCGAGGGCACCGTGTACGAGGCCTCCGACGCCGCTCTGGAAGCCCTGCCCATCGCCCAGGTGCTGTCCTCCAACCAGTACGGCGGCATGCCCATTCAGCTGGGCTACTGCAACGGCCACAACACCAAGCTCAACTGCCTGGAGTACCACCGGGACAGCGAAGTGAACCTGGGCACCGAGGACTTCATCCTGCTGCTGGCAAAGCAGGGTGAGATTGTGGACGGCAAGCTGGACACCTCCAAGGTGAAGGCCTTCTACGCCCCCGCCGGCGTCATGGTGGAAGTGTACGCCACCACCCTCCACTACGCTCCCTGCTCCAGCGCCAAGGGCAAGGGCTTCCAGGTGCTGGTGGCTCTGCCCAAGGGCACCAACGGCCCCAAGCCGGAGATCACCTGCCTCAACGAGGAGGACAAGAAGCTCTTTGCCGCCAACAAGTGGCTGCTGGCCCATCCCGAGGCCTCCGAGGTCTCCCAGGGCGCCGTGGCGGCTCTCACCGGCGAGAACATCGACATCGAGGGCGACCTGAACTGAGACAGCCGGGGATGAGAGAGCGGCCGCTTTCTCGCCAAGAATCCCTGAGCATACACCCACACATGGGAAGGAGTTTTCAACATGATTTACTACGTCTCTGCCAGCGCGTTCCGCAGCGGATGCGGCACCAAGGAGTCTCCCTTCAAGACCATTAACGAGGCTGCCCAGGCGGCTCGTCCCGGCGACGAAGTGGTAGTGGCCCCCGGTCTCTACCGGGAATACGTGGACCCGCTTTACGGCGGCCGGGAAGACGCCCGGATCGTCTACCGCTCGGAGGTGCCGCTGGGGGCGGTGATCTCCGGCGCGGAGCCTGTGAAGAACTGGGAGCCCTACCAGGGCAGCGTGTACGTGGCCCGCATTGGCAACGGCCTGTTTGACGGCTACAACCCCTACACCACCCTGCTCTCCGGCGACTGGTACTATTCCGAAATGCCCCTGCACACCGGCGAAGTGTATCTGGACGGCAAGAGCCTGTACGAGATGGACTCCCTGGAGGCCGTGCTGGACCCCAAGGTCTTCGCTGCCAGCCAGGAGCCGGAGGCAAGCCTCTACCAGTGGTACACCTGCCAGGAGGGGGGCGACACCCTGATCTACGCCAACTTCCAGGGGGCGGACCCCAGGGAGCACCTGGTGGAGATCAACGTGCGGCGCAACTGCTTCTACCCCAGCCGCACCGGCATCGGCTACATCACCCTGTCCGGGTTTACCGTGCGCCAGGCGGCCACCACCTGGGCGCCTCCCACCGCCTACCAGGAAGGCATGGTGGGCCCCCACTGGTCCAAGGGCTGGATCATTGAGGACTGCGAGATCAGCGACTCCAAGTGCTGCGGCATCTCCCTGGGCAAGTACCTCCAGCCCAACAACGAGAACAAGTGGGTCACCCAGCGGCTGAAGCAGGGCACCCAGACCGAGCGTGACGCCATTCTTCAGGCCCAGGTGGAAGGCTGGACCAAGGAGAACATCGGCAGCCACATTGTGCGCCGGTGCAACATCCACCACTGCGAGCAGTGCGGCATTGTGGGCCATCTGGGCGGCGTGTTCTCCCTGATTGAGGACAACCACATCCACCACATCAACAACAAGGTGCAGCTGGCCGGCGCCGAGATCGGCGGCATCAAGATGCACGCGGCCATTGACGTGGTGTACCGCCGCAACCACATCCACCACTGCACCCGCGGCCTGTGGCTGGATTGGCAGGCCCAGGGCACCCGGGTCACCCAGAACCTGTTCCACGACAACGGTCTGCCCCTGGACGACGGCAAGCCCGCCGGCCTGGCAGGCGAGGACCTGTTCGTGGAAGTGAGCCACGGCCCCACCCTGGTGGACAACAACCTGTTCCTCAGCCCCGTGGCGGGCCGTTTGGCCACCCAGGGCGTGGCCTATGTCCACAACCTGATCTGCGGCAGCTTCACCAGCGTCAGCGAAGGCACGGACAACGGCCAGTCCGGCGGTCCCCGGTACACCCCCTACCACATTCCCCACCGCACCGAGGTGGCAGGCTTCATGACCTTCCTCCACGGCGACAACCGTTTCTACAACAACCTGTTCGTCCAGCGGAAAGCTCCCCTGGACCGGGAGGACATCAACACCGTGGTGGGCACTGTGCCCTTCAACGACTACCCCACCCCCGAGGAATGGCACGCCATGTTCTTCCTCCAGGGAGACGTGGGCAGCAAGGAGGACCGGGCCAAGTACTACGCCAAAATGCCTGTGACCACCTCCGGCAACGTGTACTTTAACGGTGCCGTCCCCTGCGACAAGGAGGAGAACTGCCAGGTGGTGTCCCAGCCCGTGTCCATCCAGCTGGAGGAGACGGATGGGGTTTACAGCCTGAACACCAACCTGTTCGACCTGCTGCCCTCCTTCCACACCCAGGTGGTCTCCACCCAGCTGCTGGGAGAGGCCTTCGAGCCGGAGCAGCTGTTCGAGAACCCCGACGGCACTCCCATTGTGTTCGACCGGGACTACTGGGACGACAAACGGGGCGTGGCCCCTGTCAGCGGTCCCTTCGAGGCTTCCCCCGCGGGACGCAGACTGTTCTAATAACCCATTTTTCTGCATGCTTCAAGGCGTCCCTCGCTCAGGCGGGGGGCGCCTTTTGGTTAAAAATCCGCCGGAAGTACTTTCCAGCAGCGCAAGTTTATGCTATACTGAGATTTAGCAAAACAAACAATTTTGGGAGGTTTTTGTATGAGCTATTTGGGACAAGAGATCCCCAAGCTGGGCTTTGGACTGATGCGCCTGCCCATGCTGGGAGAAGAAGTGGACATAGAGCAGACCAAGCAGATGGTGGACAAGTTCCTCCAGGCCGGGTTCACCTACTTTGACACCGCCTACGGCTACCTGGGCGGCAAGTCCGAGGAGGCGGTGAAAACCGCCCTGGTGGACCGCTATCCCCGGGAGAGCTTCCAGCTGGCCACCAAGCTGCCCGCCTGGGCCGGTCCCACCACCGCCCAGGAGGCCAAGGACATGCTGAAAACCTCGCTGAAACGCACCGGCGCCGGATATTTCGACTTCTACCTGCTCCACAACTGCGGGGACGAGCGCACCGCCGCCTTTGACAAGTTCGGCATTTGGGACTACGCCCTGGAGCAGAAGGAAAAGGGCGTGCTCAAGCACGTGGGCTTCTCCTTCCACGACAAGGCGGATGTGCTGGACGAGCTGCTGACCAAACACCCGGAAATGGAGTTTGTCCAGCTGCAGATCAACTACGCCGACTGGGAGGACAGCTCCGTCCAGTCCCGGAAGTGCTACGAAGTGGCCAGAAAGCACGGCAAGCCCGTCATCATCATGGAGCCCATCAAGGGCGGACTGCTGGCCACCCCGCCCCAGCCTGTGGCGGACATCCTGCAAAAGGCCGACCCGGAAAAGAACCTGCCCTCCTGGGCCCTGCGGTTCGCCGCTTCCCTGGACGGGATCATCACGGTGCTGTCCGGCATGTCCACCCTGGGCCAGATGGAGGAAAACCTCCTCACCATGAAGGATTTCCAGCCCCTGTCCCAGGAGGAACTGGAAGTCATCTCCCAGGCCCGGGAAGCTTTGTCCAAAGTGCCCAGCATCCCCTGCACCAGCTGCCAGTACTGCGTGAAGGGCTGCCCCCAGGGGATTGTCATCCCCAGCCTGTTTGGCGCCATGAACACCAACCTGATCTACGGCAACCTGGAGCGGGCCAAGGGCAACTACGGCTTCGCCACCCGGGGCAAGGGCAAGGCCAGCGACTGCATCCAGTGCGGCCAGTGCGAAAGCGTATGTCCCCAGCACATCTCCATCATCCAGGAGCTTCAGAAGATCGCCTCTGTTCTGGAGTAAGCCTCTGTTTTCTCCCCCGCTGACGTTTCCTTTCAATATATTATGAAACTGGAGGAATCCCTGCTATGGCAAAAGAATTCATCTGCACCCGGGAAAACCCTGTGGTGCAAACCCAGGCCGGAAAGGTCCGGGGCTTTTCTGTGGACGGCACCTACACCTTCCAGGGCATCAAGTACGCCGACGCAAAGCGCTTCCAGATGCCCACCCCTCCCGCTCCCTGGGAGGGCGTGCGGGACGCCCACTCCTACGGCTATGTGTGCCCCATGCTCACCCGGGAGACCGCTGCCGGCGAGGTGAAAGTCCCCCACCGGTACTGGCCTAAGGACGAGAACTGCCAGTACCTGAACATCTGGACCCAATCCCTGGACCCGGAGGCCAAACGGCCGGTGATGGTGTGGTTCCACGGGGGCGGCTTCTTCGCCGGGTCCTCCATTGAGCAGATCGCCTACGACGGGGAAAACCTCTCCCGGTTCGGGGACGTGGTGGTGGTGACCATCAACCACCGGCTGAACATTCTGGGGTACCTGGACCTGTCCCCCTACGGGGAGAAGTACAAGAACTCCGGCAACGCGGGCAACGCGGACCTGGCAGCCTCCCTCCAGTGGGTGAAGGAGAACATCCGGAACTTCGGCGGCGACCCGGACAACGTGACCATCTTCGGCCAGTCCGGCGGCGGCGGGAAGGTGTCCACCCTGATGCAGACCCCCGCGGCCAACGGCCTGTTCCACAAGGCCATCATCATGAGCGGCGTGTACGACGGCACCCGCTGCCCCAAAGACCCGGACAGCCGCCCCCTGATCCAGGGGATGCTTCAGGAGCTGGGCCTGACGGAAGCCGACGTGGAACAGCTGGAGACCCTGCCCTACGAAGCCCTGGCGGAAGCCTACAACAAGGTGGCCCCGGCCATTCAGACCAAGGGAGGCTATGTGGGCTGCGTGCCCCTGCCCAACGACTACTACCTGGGGGATCCCCGGGAGATCGGCTTTGTGCCCCACGCCAGAACCATCCCCACCCTGGTGGGCACCGTGTACGGGGAGATGTGCACCTTCGGCCCCGGCCTGCCGGACCGGCGGTCCAAAACCAGGGAAGAGCAGCTGGCCTACCTGAACAAGTTCCTGGGGGACAAGACCCTGCCCCTGGTGGAGCTGTTCGAGGAATGCTACCCCGGCCGTCCCCTCACCGACCTGGTGCTGCTGGACACCTTCACCCGGGAAGCCTCCAAGGAGTTCTGCCGGAAAAAGGCGGAACACACCCAGGCGCCCACCTACAACTACCTGTTCACCCTGGACTTCCCCATGGACGACGGCGTCCCCGCCTGGCACTGCGCCGACATCCCCTTCTTCTTCCACAACACGGACAAGGTGCCGGTGAGCAACATCCCCGGGGTGTCCGACCAGCTGGAGGACATTATGGCGAGAATGCTGGTGAACTTCGCCTACAACGGGGTGCCCACCGCCCCGGGCCTGCCCCAGTGGTCCCCCTGTGTCCCGGGAGACCTGGCCACCATGATTTTGGACAAGGAGTGCCGGCTGGTGCACAACTTCGACGACAAACTGTACGAGGCCTACCTGCCTGTGGCAGTGGACCCCAGAAAGCTTTACGAAGAGGAAGTCACCCTGCTGCACTGAGCAGCCCGAGAGCCGTCCCTTTGGGGGCGGCTTTCGTTTACTGTAAAAATCAGGAAAAATTCTCATTTTCTGGTTGCATTCCTGGCTGGCGGGTGGTATAATAAGCCCACAACAGCAGCCCTGACGCCAAAAACAGGATTTGAGGCGGAAGGCCGGCCAGAACAGGAACTTTCCCGGGGACTCCCCGGCCTTTTCGCCGCGCCTTTTTCAGGGCGCGGCGTTTTTTATTCCAGCTGTGCAGAAGGGAGTTTTCGCCTGTGGAGACCAGAATCGCCGTCATTGGCATTGTGGTGGAGTCGGAGGACTCGGTGGAGCCTTTAAACGAGATCCTCCACGAGTATCGGGAGTATATTATCGGCCGGATGGGCATCCCCTACCGGCAGAAGGGGCTGAACATTATCAGCATCGCCGTGGACGCCCCCCAGGACGCCATCTCCGCCCTGTCGGGGAAGGTGGGCAAGCTGCCGGGGGTCAGCTCCAAAACCGCCTACGCGGGGGTGAAAAAGTGACCCCCCTTGCCCTGGCGGAAACCCTTGCCAAGGACCACCGTCTGGAGAAGGGAGAGCTGCTGGAGCTGTTAAGGGGCCGGGATCCGGAAGTTTCCGCCTTCCTGAAAGACCAGGCCCGGCGCGCCGCCCTCGCCCGGTACGGAAACCAGGTGTTCGTCCGGGGGCTGATCGAGTTCACCAACTACTGCAAAAACGACTGCTACTACTGCGGCATCCGCAGAAGCAACCGGAACGCTCACCGGTACCGGCTGACCCAGGAGGACATTCTGGCCTGCTGCCAGCTGGGGCACAGGCTGGGCTTTCGCACCTTCGTGCTCCAGGGCGGGGAGGACCCCTGGTTCACCGACCACCGGCTGGTGGAGCTGGTCCGGGAGATCAAGGCCCGCCACCCGGACTGCGCCGTCACCCTTTCGGTGGGGGAGCGAAGCCGGGAAAGCTACCGGCTGCTGAAGGAGGCCGGTGCGGACCGGTACCTGCTCCGCCACGAGACCGCCTCCCCGGACCACTACGCCAGGCTCCACCCCCCGGAGCAGACCCTGGCCAGCCGGATGGAGTGCCTCCGTGTGTTAAAAGAGCTGGGGTACCAGGTGGGAGCGGGGTTCATGGTGGGCTCCCCCTGCCAGACCCTGGAAGACCTGGCGGAGGACCTGGCTTTCCTCCAGGAGTTCCAGCCCCACATGGTGGGCATTGGACCTTTTCTCAGCCAGCACGACACACCGTTCCGGGAATTCCCCAACGGCTCCGGGGAGCTGACCCTGTTTTTGCTGTCGGTAATCCGCCTGCTGCTGCCGGGAGTGCTGCTGCCCGCCACCACCGCCCTGGGCACCCTGCTGCCCAACGGCAGGGAGGAGGGCATCCTCCACGGGGCCAACGTGGTGATGCCCAACCTGTCCCCGGAGGACGCCCGGGAAAAGTACACCCTCTACGACAACAAGCTCCACTCCGGGGCGGAGGCGGCGGAAAGCCTGGGGCTGCTGAGGGAAAGCCTGGCAAAGAGCGGGTATGAGATCCCGGTGTCCCGCGGAGATAGTTTGATCTGTTAGTTGGGGCCTTTGCCCTTGCTATATATACCACCTGATGGGAAAGTGTTTCTGACCCAAAAGAAAGGACTGATTTGCAATGTACAACCCCAAATCCATGAACGCTGAGGAATTCATCGACCACCAGGAGATTCTGGACACTCTGGAATACGCAGAGCAGAACAAAAACAACCTGGAGGTCATTGACGCCATCCTGGAAAAGGCCAAGCTGCGCAAGGGCCTGACCCACCGGGAAGCCTCTGTGCTGCTGGCCTGCGACATCCCGGAGAAGATCCAGGAGCTGTACGCTTTGGCCGAGCAGATTAAAAAGGACTTCTACGGCAACCGGATTGTCATCTTCGCCCCCCTGTACCTGTCCAACTACTGCGTCAACGGCTGCCTGTACTGTCCCTACCACCTGAAAAACAAGCACATCCCCCGGAAAAAGCTGACCCAGGAGGAGGTGCGGCAGGAGGTGATCGCCCTCCAGGACATGGGCCACAAGCGGCTGGCCATTGAGGCCGGCGAGGACCCGGTGAACAACCCCATCGAGTACATTCTGGAATGTATCCACACCATTTACTCCATCAAGCATAAAAACGGCGCCATCCGCCGGGTGAACGTGAACATCGCCGCCACCACCGTGGAAAACTACCGGAAGCTGAAGGAGGCCGGCATCGGCACCTACATTCTGTTCCAGGAGACCTACCACAAGGAAAGCTACGAGCACCTGCACCCCACCGGCCCCAAGCACAACTACTGCTACCACACCGAGGCCATGGACCGGGCCATGGAGGGCGGCATTGACGACGTGGGCCTGGGCGTGCTCTTCGGCCTGGAGCTGTACAAATACGAGTTCGCCGGCCTGCTGATGCACGCCGAGCACCTGGAGGCCGTCCACGGGGTAGGCCCCCACACCATCAGCGTGCCCCGGGTGAAGCACGCCGACGACATCGATCCGGACCAGTTCGACAACGGCATCGACGACGACACCTTCGCCAAGATCTGCGCCTGCATCCGGGTGGCGGTGCCCTACACCGGCATGATCATCTCCACCCGGGAGAACCAGAAGGTCCGGGAGAAGGTGCTGCACCTGGGCGTGTCCCAGATCTCCGGCGGCTCCCGCACCAGCGTGGGCGGCTACACCGAGCCGGAAGCTCCCCACGACACGGAACAGTTCGACGTGTCCGACAACCGCACTCTGGACGAAGTGGTGCGCTGGCTCATGGAGATGGGGTACATTCCCTCCTTCTGCACCGCCTGCTACCGGGAAGGCCGCACCGGCGACCGGTTCATGAGCCTGTGCAAGAGCGGGCAGATCCAGAACTGCTGCCACCCCAACGCCCTGATGACCCTGAAGGAATACCTGATGGACTACGCCGCCCCCGAGACCAAGGCCATCGGCGAGAAGCTGATCCAGGCGGAGCTGGAGAACATTCCCAAGGAAAAGGTGAAGGAGATCTGCAAGGACCACCTGGAGAAGATCCAGCAGGGCATCCGGGACTTCCGCTTCTAAGCAGCGTGACGCTGCACCCAAGTCGCGCCTTGGGCAGCTCGCTTCGCTGGTGCTGGGCAGGGCGCCAGCGCGCGTCCGCGTCCAGTGCCCAGGGCGTTTTCCATTCCACACTTTCAAGGAGGCATATCCATGAGTTTAAACGACACCCCTTCCGGGGAACGGGTCCACATTGGGTTCTTCGGCCGGCGCAACGCGGGGAAATCCAGCGTGGTCAACGCCGTCACAGGCCAGGAGCTTTCCGTGGTCTCCGACGTGAAGGGCACCACCACCGACCCGGTGATGAAATCCATGGAGCTTCTGCCCATGGGGCCGGTGGTCATCATCGACACCCCCGGCTTTGACGACGAGGGCGCTCTGGGAGAGCTGCGGGTGAAAAAGACCAAACAGATCCTCAACCGGTCCGACTGCGCCGTGCTGGTGGTGGACGCCACCCAGGGCATGACCCCCGCCGACCGGGAGCTGGTGGAACTGTTCGGGCAGAAGGGCCTTCCCTATCTGATCGCCTACAATAAAAGCGACCTGACCGCCGCCCCGGTTCTGGGAGAGAAGGAGCTGGCGGTCAGCGCCCAGACCGGGGAAAATATCCAGGAGCTGAAGGAGCGCATCGCCCGGCTGGTGAAAACCGGGGAGGACTCCCGCCGGCTGGTGGGGGACCTGCTCTCCCCCGGGGACCTGGTGGTGCTGGTGACCCCCATCGACAGCGCCGCACCCAAGGGACGTCTGATCCTCCCCCAGCAGCAGACCATCCGGGACATTCTGGATGCCGGCGCCGCCGCCATTGTGGTGAAGGAAACCGGCCTCCGAGACACCCTTCATAAGCTGGGAACCAAGCCCCGCATGGTCATCACCGACAGCCAGGCCTTCGCCCAGGTGAGCCGGGACACCCCCGAGGACATCCCCCTCACCTCCTTCTCCATCCTCATGGCCCGGTACAAGGGGTTTCTGGACGCCGCCGTGGAAGGGGTGGCCGCCATTGACCATCTCCGGGACGGGGACCGGGTGCTCATCGCCGAGGGCTGCACCCACCACCGCCAGTGCGAGGACATCGGCACGGTGAAGATCCCCCGGTGGCTTTCGGAGTACACGGGGAAAGACCTGCAGCTGGAGCACTCCTCCGGCCGAGACTTCCCGGAGGACCTCTCCCCCTATCAGCTGGTGATCCACTGCGGGGGGTGCATGCTCAACCAGCGGGAGATGACCTACCGGCAGAAAACCGCCGGGGACAACGGGGTGCCCTTTACCAACTACGGCATCACCATCGCCCATTTGAAGGGCATTCTAAAGCGCAGCGTGGAGCTGTTCCCCCACCTCCACCAGCTCCTCCCCTAAGGCAAAACAAAAAGGCTGCTGCCACGGGCAACAGCCTTTTTTTGGGGGAAAACCAGCTTCTTATTTCCGCTTCCGCTCCTCGCTGGGGGTGATGCCCATGCACCGGCGGTACACTTGGGAAAAGTAGGAGAAATTGTCGTATCCCAGCTTGGAGGCGATGACGCTCACCGGCAGCTCCGTGGTGGTGAGCAGCAGCCGGGCGGACTCCATCTTCCGCTGGATGATGTACTCCTTCAGGGGCGTTCCCATCTCGCTTTTGAACACCCGGGAAATGTAGTCCCCGTTCATGAACAGGGCCGCCGCCACGTCGTTGACGGTGAGGGTCTGGTCCAGGTTCTCCTCCACGTATTTGCGCACCTGCTCCACCAGCTTTTTCTCGTTGCCGGCAAACTGCTCGTTTTTGGGGAAACAGCCGGTCAAAGCCTTCAGGGCGGTTTGGGTCTCCTGGAGGGAGCTGGCCTTGTCGCCCCGCTCAATGGCCTCCAGCAGCTCCTGGGAGTCCAGCTTCAGGGTGCGGGCGGCGTTGAAGGCCGCCTGCTGGAACTGAATCCAGAAATTCCGCAGCACCCGCTGGTCCATCTCCCCGGTCTCCACCAGGGAGTCCAAATACCGCAGGGCTTCCTCCTGGACCGCCGAGCCCAGGCCCTCCGCCAGCAGGGTTTCCCACCGGCGCAGCTGCACCGTATCCAGCAGCTTTTCCACATGGAGGTGGTCCGAGCGGTGGGTGGGCCGGAAAATGCCGCTTTCCCGCAGCACGTTGTTCTCCCGGGCGTCCAGCAGCAGGGAGGACTGGTCGTTGATGTCCTTCAAGGGCACCACGGGGCTGACGTAAAAGGCCATGTCGCAGGGCAGGTGCTGAGAGATGGCCAGGTACGCCTGGTTCAGGGGAGCCAGAGCTTCCCTGAGCTGGGGGAACTCCCCTAGGGGAGCGTACACGAACCATCCCAGAGACGTGCGGTCAATGGAGAAGGGGAGAATGCCGCACTGGGCGGTCTCGTGGACCTCGGCAATGATGTTGTTCACCGCGTAAACCCACTCCTGGGTGGGCCAGGGCTCTGCGTGCCACCGAAGCAGGTGCCCCCAGATGACGAAGCACTGGGTGTCCAGGGTCACGTCCTGGCCCAGCTTGCGCAGCATTTTCTGAATGGCGGAAATGGAAAGGGACCTTCCCGCGCTCCAGTCGCTGAACAGGTTCTGGAACAGGGCCCCTTCCTGGCTTTTGGCAATGAGCCCGTAGTGGCGCAGCTCCTTGTCGGCGCTGGTGTCCTTCACCCGGGCGATGGCCCGCACCACCGTGGCCTGGATCTCATCGTAGCGGGCGGGCTGGAGAATGTAGTCGAAGCAGTTGAGCTGGATGGCCTCCTTGGCGTAGAGGAAATCCGCGTGGGAGGTGAGGAACACACAGACAAAGTCCATGCCGTTGTTTCTGGCCCACCGCAGCAGGGAAAGGCCGTTTTCCCCGGGCATCTCTATGTCGCACAGCAGAATGTCCACCGGTTCCTTTTTCAGAATCACCTTGGCCTGGGCGGCGCTGGTGGCGGTGCGGATGGCCGTGACCCCCAGGGTATCCCAGTCCAACCCGGAGATCAGGCCGCTCAATATGCTGATCTGATCATCTACAAGCAAAACAGTCATCCCAATTCACCCTCATCTTTCTCAGAATTAATCGGCAGAAACAGCTCCACGCAGGCGCCGTCGATCAGGTTGCGGAAGGACAGCGTGGCCCTGGACCCAAACAGCAGGTGCAGCCTGTTCCGAATGTTGACAATCCCCACATGCCGGTCGGTGTAAATGTTCTCTCCGGGGGAGTTCAGCTCTTTCAGCTGCTCCTCGGTAAAGCCGCCACCGTTGTCGCTGATGGACACGTAGAGATACCCCTCTTCGTCCCCGGGCAGCCGGGAGCATTTGATGCGGATCTCCAAAGGGGAATCCTGCCGGCTGGAATGCTTGATGGAATTTTCCACAAAGGTGAGCAGGGACAGGGGCGGCACCATCACCTTGGGGGTGTCCGCGTCGATAATCACCTTCAGCTGGGGCGGAATCTGCGCCCCAGCCTGCTGGATGCGGATGTAGTTCTCCACCGAGGCAAGCTCCGTCTCCAAGGGCACCAGCTTGGAGCCGTCCTTGAAAATGTGCCGCAGGTAGGTGGACAGGTTCAGCGCCAGCTCCTGGATGGCGTCGTATTTTTTCTCCCCCGCCAGGGAGTAGAGTATGTTCAGGCAGTTCAGGAAGAAATGGGGACGGATCTGCAGGTGCAGGTACTGGAGCTGAGCATGCTGGGTGGCCAGCCTCTGCTCGTAGGCGTCGATCTTCTGCTGCTGGATAATGTCCAGCATGATGTTGACCGATTGGGCGATCTGGTTCACTTCGGAGATGCGGGAGGTCTGGGGCACCCGAATGGTGGTGTCCCCGCTCTGAATGGCCTCCATGGTTTTCGTCAGGCTGCCCACAGGCTCCAGCATCAGCCGCCGGAGAGTGAGCCAGGAAACGGGAATACAGGCAAGCAGCACGAAGGAGATGACCAGCAGCAGGAGCTGCACCGCGCTCAGCTGCTGGAGCAACGTCTTGGCCGGGGCCGCGAAGTAAATGGACCCCACCTCCTGGGACAGGGAGAGCCGGGTCAGCTCGTACTCCTCCCCATCGGAAAGCACCCATTTAACCGTCTCCCCGGAGGAGAGCTGGGGCAGCGTCTCCTCCCCCAGGGCCAGCTGGGGGCAGTACGCCCGGCCGTCGGGCATGGCCAGGAAAACGCAGCCCTCTTCCCCCAGCCCGGAAAAATCCAGCCGGGCAGGGTCCACCATGGAGGCCGCCACCGTGCCGTGGAAATTGTAGGTGTACAGCAGCACCGTCCGGTCGGAAAGCTCCACCCACTCCCACCGGGAATCGGCGGTATCCTCCTCCGCAGCGCCGATCACCTTCCACCGGAGCACGTCCAAGTCCTCCAGGGGGTAGGAATCGGTATAGATCAGCCGGTAATAGTCGAAAGAGTCCGCATACAGAAAAAAAGCGCCCAGCAGCTCGTAGGCCCTTAACAGGGTGCGGGTGTGGGAATCCAGCCGAAGGGAGGCAAGGTAGGCCCTCACCTTGGTGCTGGCGTACACCATGTCGGAAAAGTCAGCGTTGTTGGCCACCGTGTCCGCCAGATAGTCCTCCAGCATGGAGATGGTCTCCTCCCACCGGGTCTGGTAAACCCGCAGGGTGTTCACCCGGCTTCCCCGAATGGTGACCTGCTGCTGGTAAATGGTGTAAGAATTGAACAAGATCATTACAATAAAAAGGGGAACCACAAGCACCGCAAGGGTGAACGTAGCCGCCCTGCGGAAGGAAAAACAGTGGCTTTTGTTTAAAATCCACATTCAAAAGCCCTCCTTTTGATTATTTAAGTATAACATGAAATAAGAACGTTTTTCATCCTCCATTTGTAAAAGTCGGAAAATCAACATTAAAAAGTCGGATTTTTAATGTTATATTGTTCATAAATACAAAGAAAGTCGGATTGTCAACAATTCCATGGGGAAATCTGACAGATTTCTGTTCATAATTTCGCTACAATATAGTAACAAACTCCCAAAAAATTGGGACGAAAGGAGCAGATGAAAGTGACGAAAGTATGGAAAAAATTTGTCGCTGCGTTGCTCGCCGGCATGATGGTCGTCTCCATGGCGGCCTGCGGTGACGGCGGCAACTCCAGCACTGCTGGGGGCGGAGACAACTCCGGCACGGCAGAATCTGGCGACTCCGGCGACTCCGGCGAGATTGCGACTCTGGTTCTGTGGGGCAACGGCTCCGCCGACACCGAGGACTGCGCTGAAGTGGCCGCTGCCGTCAGCGAGATCACCCGCGAGAAGATCGGCGCCGAGATCGAGCTGGTCCGCGGCCAGGACGCTGAGCAGATCAACCTGGCTCTCACCTCTGGCGAGCACATCGACCTGCTGAACTACAACAACGTTTCCGGCCAGCTGGCCACCATCGTGCGCAACAGCTACGCCCTGCCTCTGGACGACCTGCTGGAAGAGTACGGCCAGGGCGCCAAGGGAGTCATCGACCCCGTTGACCTGTCTGCCTGCAAGTTCGGCGGCGTTCTGTACGCTCTGCCCGACCAGAAGGACACCTCCCGCAACTCCGGCTTCTCCATGCGCAAGGACATCGTTGATGAGCTGGGCATTGAGGTTCCCGAGTACGGTACTTACGACGACATGCACGACATTCTGGTGAAGGTCCATGAGGCTTATCCCGATATGTACGGCCTGGTTCCCTCTTGGGCAAGCGGCGGCTATCAGGAGACCCTGCTGATCGACCCCCTGGGCGACAACCTGGGCGTTCTGGAAGACCCGCTGACCGACAGCACCACCGTGGTTAACCTGTACGAGACCGACAAGTACCGCGAGTACTGCGAGATGATGTACCAGTGGAACAGCGAAGGCCTGGTCATGGCCGACGCCACCACCACCACCGAGAACAACCTGCTCTCCGCCAACGGCTTCGCCATGTTCGAGAACTGGAAGCCCGGCAAGGAGTACGAGAACTTCAAGTCTACCGGCAAGGAAGTTGTCTTCATGAAGCTGCATGAGGAGAACATCAAGTACACCGACCTGGCCAACGGCAACTCCTGGTGCATCCCCTACTGCGCTGTGAATCCTGAGAAGGCTATGCAGATGTGGGATCTGATGTACACCGACGCTGAGATCTCCAACCTGCTCATCAATGGTATTGAGGGCAAGCATTGGGTCTACGTTGACGAAGAAAAGACCACCATTACCACTCCCGAGGGCGTGGACGCCAACGCCAGTGGTTACTCCTCCGTTGACTGGGCTTGGCCCAACCAGCAGATCACTCCCGTTTGGTCCGGTGTTGAGCCCGACCTGTGGAAGCAGCTCAACGAGTTCAACAAGAGCGGCGTTGCCAGCCCCGCCATGGGCTTCTCTTGGGACAGCAGCACTGTGCTGAACGCGGTTACCGCTTGCAACAACGTTATCTCTGAGTACAACACTGCTCTTCGCTGGGGCATGGCTGGCGATCCTGCCGAAGTCATTCCTGAGTTTGTGTCCGCTCTGAAGTCTGCCGGCATGGACGATGTTATCGCTGAGAAGCAGAAGCAGCTGGACGAGTTCCTGGCTTCCGCGGAAACTGCTGAGTAAAAATTTCGCAAGCCTGAAAAGCTAGTCACTCTTATGGAATGGGCGGGTATGGGAGATTCCCGACCCGCCCTTCCTTAATATTATAAGGAGGAATGAATATGCACAAACCTCTGAAGACGCTGAAGCGCTTTTGGCCTCTCTACTTAATGTTTGTGCCCGGCGTCGTCTATCTGTTTATCAACTGCTACATCCCTATGTTTGGTATTCAGATCGCGTTCCGCAGCTATAATGCCCGGGATGGCATTTATGGCAGCCCTTGGTGTGGGTTAGACAACTTCACTTTCCTGTTCCGTACTGACGACGCGTTCGTCATGACCCGGAACACCCTGCTCTACAACCTGGTGTTCATCGCGTTGGGCACCGTGCTGGCCATCGCTGTGGCTATCATCCTCAATGAGATCCGCAGCAAAGGCGCCAAGCAGTTCTACCAGACCGTGATCCTGATCCCCTACCTGATCTCCATGGTCATCGTCAGCTACCTGGCGTTCGCTTTCCTGAGCTCCAGCAACGGCTACCTGAACAACAGTGTTCTGAAGATGCTTGGCCAGCCCGCTGTTGACTGGTACAACTCTCCCCAGTATTGGCCGGTGATTCTGGTCATCGTCAATATCTGGAAAGGCCTGGGCTACAACATGATCCTGTACTATGCCACCATCTGCGGCATCGACCACTCCCTCTATGAGGCAGCTGTGGTGGACGGCGCCAACCGTTGGCAGCAGATCTGGAACATCACCCTGCCCAGCCTGAGATCCACCATCATCATCCTGACCCTGATGGCTTTGGGCGGCATCTTCCGTTCCGACTTCGGTCTGTTCTACCAGGTGCCCCAGAACTCTGGTCCCCTGATCAGCGTTACCCAGACCATCGATACCTACGTGTATCGCGGCTTGATGCAGACCAACAACATCGGCATGTCCTCCGCAGCGGGCGTTTATCAGTCCATTGTGGGCTTCATCCTGGTGGTCACCGCCAACTTCGTCGTCCGCAAGCTGGACAGCGATAGTTCCCTGTTTTAAGAAGGAGGTTGCAGATAATGGTAGAAAAAGGAAAAGGTTTCCAAATTTTCGGCCACATCTTGCTGGCCTTCCTCAGCATCTGCGCGGTGGCGCCCTTCATCCTGCTGATTATGTCCTCGCTCACCGACGAGCAGGTTCTGCTCACCAACGGTTACAGCTTCTTCCCTGCCAAGTTCAGCACCTATGCTTACGAGTATCTGTTGACTGACTCCACGGCTGTGATCCGGGGCTACGGCATCTCCTTCTTGATCACTGCGGTTGGCACCGTGTGCAACCTGATCTTCACCACCCTGTATGCCTACCCCCTGTCCCGGCGGGACCTGCCCGGCCGGAACGTGTTCGCTTTCTATCTGTTCTTCACCATGCTGTTCTCCGGCGGCCTGGTTCCCTCCTACATGATGTGGACCCAGACCTTCCACATTCGCAACACCCTGTTCGCTCTGCTCATCCCCAACCTGCTGATGGGCGCTTTCAACGTCATCATGATGCGCACCTACTTCACCGCCAACATTCCTGACGCGGTGATTGAGGCCGCCCGGATCGACGGCGCCAACGAGTTCAAGATCCTCTACGGCATTGTGCTTCCCATGGCTCTGCCCATCATTGCCACCATCGGCCTTCTGGTTGGCCTGGCCTACTGGAACGACTGGATGAACGGTCTGTACTATTTGAACGACGACCGTATGTTCAGCATCCAGGTGCTGTTGATGAACATTCAGCGTGACTTGGATTCTTTGAAGCAGACCATGGCACAGGGCGGCGGCAACGTCAGCGGTGCAGACCTGCCTTCCACCTCCGTCCGTATGGCTCTGACCGTTATGGGTGTTCTGCCCATCATGGTGATCTATCCCTTCGTACAGAAGTACTTCGTCAAGGGCATTGCCATCGGCGCTGTGAAGGGCTGATGGTCGGGTAATTCGCCCCTTAGTCCCTACATTCGTGTATCAGACAATCCTTTCGTTCCAGTCGCGGGCGGGAAGCTGCATATCCCGCCCGCAGCGAAAGGGTTACTCCCTTGGTACTATGACTGTTCACGCCGGATCGGATTCGCACCCCGGCCGGCAGGTCATGGATTCCTTCCATAAAAAAATTCGGCTCTCCTTTTGGGAGGGCCGATTTTTTTGCGCTTAACCCTGGAAACGGCTGCGCCGGAGAAGAGCCAGCGCCATGCAGGCCAAACGCCACCTTTTTCCCCGGGAAGTCCGGGGATGGTTCTTTCCCTTCATTGAAAAGCCCCCTTTCACAGAAAGGACCCAGCCCCTCCCGGAGGAAGGACTGGGTCCAAAAAACGCTTTTTAGAAAAGCAAGCTGATGCCGAACCCTGCCCAGGCAATCACCGCTCCCAGCAGGATTCCCAGGCTTACGCTTGACACCCGGGACATCCTCGTTCTGGCGGAAGAGGGCATCTTGCTCAACATCCTTTGTTCCTCAAAGGCCACCTGCGCCGCGAAGGCAGTTTGGGCATTGGCGTTGTAACCGCTGACG
The DNA here is from genome assembly GCA_944376265.1 of uncultured Clostridia bacterium. Classification (GTDB taxonomy): domain Bacteria; phylum Bacillota; class Clostridia; order Oscillospirales; family Acutalibacteraceae; genus Acutalibacter. The sequence continues at coordinate 27,360 of CALWCD010000007.1, forward strand.
GCCGCCCCGGTCCGAAGCCGCGATACCCCAAACAGGGAAAGCAGTCCCACCACCAAGGTTGCCAGCCCCAAAAGGAACGCGGAATCTTCGAAAGAGGCAACCCGGGCCACGCCGGACAAAATCCCGGAAGCGCCCAGCTCCAGGCCGCCGACCACCACGCCGATGATCAAAATTTTCTTCAGTTTTTTCATGAAAACCCTCCTCCTGTTCAGAAAACCACACTTCTCCTGGTACCAGTATAGCATGGGGGAAAACCAGTGTCAACAAGGGATTGGTGGTTTCCCCTGGATTTCTTCCCCGCCCAGGGGAAAGATTGGGGAAAAATAATGAAAAACCTTGGGATGCATCTTGTGTTTTTCCGTTATAGTTGTTATAATTGATAAAAATACCCCTATATCCGCTCTGTAGGCGGACTGTGCGGTAGGAGGATGGAACCTATGGAAACTTACACTACGAAAATTCTGTCTCAAAGCGGTGGCGTGCCGCTGAAATTGATCCACGGCCACTTTGCCACCAACCATTCCCACATCAACTGCTACCTGGACATGACCACCCTGAAAACCCGCCAAAGCGAGGCGGAGCTGGCTGCTCAGGCCCTGGTGCAGCACTATGTGGCCTCCACCATGGTGGACACCATTCTCTGCCTGGACGGCACCCAGATTATCGGCGCCTACCTGTCCCAGGAACTGAGCCGGGCAGGCTTTGTGTCCATCAACGCCCACAAGACCATCTACATCATCACCCCTGAGCACGACGCCAACGGGCAGATGATCTTCCGGGACAACCTGCAGCCCATGGTCCGGGACAAGCACGTGCTGATCCTCACCGCCTCTGTCACCACAGGCATCAGCGCCCGGAAGGCCATGGAGTGCGTCCAGTACTACGGCGGCACCACCGCAGGCGTGTGCGCCATTTTCAGCGCCCAGAAGCAGGTGGAGGGCATGGAAATTCAGTCCGTGTTCGGCCCCGAGGACGTTCCCGGCTACGCCACCTACGCCAACCACGACTGCCCCCTGTGCAAAGCCCACCAGAAGCTGGACGCCCTTGTCAACGGCTACGGCTATTCCAAGCTGTAACTCCCACTGGAACGAACATGGGCCGCAAGTGTTCCTTGCGGCCCATTCTTTTTCCCCGTCTTTAAAACTCCTGCTTCAAGCTGCGGGAAAACAGCTTGTCCAAGGTCTCCCGGGGGTCAGCCCCCTGGTACAGCACCCGGTACACCCCTTTGCAGATAGGCAGGGACACGTTGTACTCCTCCCCCAGCTTCACCAGGGCCTGAACCGTGGCGCAGCCCTCGGCCAGCTCGTGGTAGGGCTCTCCCAGCACCAGGGCCTCCCCGTACCGGCGGTTGTGGCTGTACTGGGAAAACACGGTGGCTTCGTAGTCCCCCAAATGGCACAGGCCGTAGGCGGAAAGCTCGCTGCCGCCCAGGGCCTTGATCAGCCGGGCGATCTCCCGGGTGCCCCGGCTCATAAGGGCGCCTTTCAGGGAGGACAGATGCAGCCCGTCCAGCATGCCCGCGGCAATGCCGATGACGTTTTTGGAAGCCCCGCCGATCTCGTTGCCGATCAGGTCGCTGCCGTAGTAAAAGCGGATCAGCTCGCTGGAGAAGGCGGAGATGAGCTCGTCCTTCAGCTCCTCGTCCTTGCTGTCGATGACCATGCAGTTGGGCACCCCGGCGGTGAACTCCTGGACATGGCCCGGCCCCAGCCACACCGCCACCCGGGCGGAGGGAAGCTCCTCTTCCACAATGGTGGAAAGCCGCTTTCCGGTGGAGGTCTCCAGGCCCTTCATGCACAGCACCAGCCGCTTTCCCTCCTGAGGGGACAGGGCGGCAATCTCCCGGAGCAGGCCCCGCAGCCCCTGGGAGCCTACGGAGATCACCAGGGTGTCCCGCTCCAGGGCCTCCGCCAGACTGCTGGTAAGCCCCACGGTTTCCGGCAGGGTAGTCACCCCGTTGGTACGGGTCTCCCGCAGCGTCTCCATACGCTGCGAGCCCTTCCGCCCATAGAGGAGCACCTCCTGGCCGGAACGGTCCAAATACCAGGCCAAAAAGGTTCCCCACCGGCCGCAGCCGATCACCGACACTTTCATTGAACGCACCTCCTGCGTGTTCCCGCCCTTTCAGGCGTTCTGTGGTTCCTGAGACGATTATACCACAGGACCTTCCCAGGCGCAAAAGTTTTTGCTCTCGGCCGCCGGAAACGCCCCGACAGGGGACGCCAGAGCAGGCCTCCTCCCCTGCCCTTTGGGGGGATTCCGTTCAATTTCCCTAAATTTTGTAAACCATATTTTTCTTTCCTTCCCGTCTATCTTGTTTTATAATAGAAATCAGCAACCAGGGTCCCACCCCACCTTTGAAGAACGGAGATCTGTCTTATGAAAAAACACCGCAAACTGTACCGCGCTGTCCTGTCTGCCTTTACCCTGACTCTCTGCTGTGTCCTGGCCCTGGAAAGCCCCGGCTTTACCGTTTTCGCCCAGGAACTTCCCCCAGCCCGGGCCCAGCAGCTCAGCGACACCCAGACCCCCACCCTCCAGGTGCCGGCTTTGGGACAGGGCCTGCCCCAGGAGGAACCCTTTGAGGGGGACCTGCCGGAGGACCAGACCAGCCAGGAGACTTTCTCGGAAGGGGACACCCAGCAGCCTGAGACCCCGGATGACGCGGAGACCCCGGATGACACGGAAAACCCGGAAGAACCGGAAGAGCCTGAGGAGCCGGAAGAGCCCCAGCCCACCCTGTTCACCGTCACCTTCCAGAGGGGCAGTTTCGGCTCCACCACCCTGGAAGTGGAGGAGGGACAGCTTCCCCAGCAGGTGCCGGACATCCCCGACCTGCCTGCCGCCACAGTTCTGGGCTGGTTTGACAAGGAGGGAAACCAAGTGGACCCTGCCCAGATCACCGTCACAGAGAACACAACCTACACCGCCCGGTGGTCCCGGGAAGTGGGAAACCTGCTGAACACCCAGGAACACGTGGCCTACATGTCTGGGTACAACACAGGCCTGTTTTTGCCCAATAAATCCGTCACCCGGGCGGAAGCGGTGACCATGTTCTACAAGCTGCTCCTCTCCACCGACTGGGAGAAAAAGAGCTTCCCCGACGTGCCCTCCAACCAGTGGTACGCCCAGGCTGTGGAAACCCTGGCCGGGCTGGGGATCGTTTCCGGCTACGAGGACGGCACCTTCGGGCCCAACAGGAACATCACCCGGGCGGAGTTTGTCACCATTGCCATGGCTTTCAGCACCCTGGAAACCGGCAAGAGCCCCTTTATCGATGTGAAGGACACCTCCTGGGCCGCGCCCTACATTGTCAGCGCCGCCAAGCAGGGGTGGATCTCCGGCTACACCGACGGCACCTTTGGCCCGGACAAGAACATCAGCCGGGCAGAAGCGGTGAGCATTATCAACAAGATGCTGGGCCGCAGCGCCGACGGCCAGGTGAAAACCTTCTCCGACGTGAAAAACTACTACGACCTGTTCCCCACCCACTGGGCCTACGCCGCCATTGTGGAGGCTTCCACCCCCCACACCTACCACATGGAAGGGACCACGGAGGTGTGGGACTCCTACGAGAAGGACACCTCTACGGTGGAAAGCCACTGGGTCCGGGAAAACAACAGCCTGTACTACGTGGACGGCTCCACCCGGAAGGTGGTCCGGGGGAAAACCACCATCAGCGGCGTCAGCTATCTGTTTGACAGCTCCACCGGCGCGGCCTACAACGGCTTCCACATGGACGGCCAGTGGCGGCGCTACTACAAAAACGGCGCCCTGGTCAACGACATCTCCGGCCTGGGGGTGGTGGGCGGCCCTTACTACATCAAGGTGTATAAACCGGGGAACTATTTGATCATCTTCTCCAAGGACCCCTCCACCGGCAAGTACAACACTCCTGTGCGGGCCATGCTGGTGTCCTGCGGAAACGCCACCCCCACCGGCACCTACTACACCCCCGCCCGGTACCGCTGGCTGAAAATGGTGGGCGACACCTGGGCCCAGTGGTGCACCCAGATTCAGGGCAACTACCTGTTCCACTCGGTGCCCAACTGGACCTACAACAACTTCGACCTGGAGGTGGATGAATTCAACCACCTGGGAGAGACCCGTTCCATGGGCTGCATCCGCCTGTGCTGCCGGGACGCCAAATGGATCTACGACAACTGCCAGCTGGGCACCCAGGTGTTCATCTCCGCCATAGAGTCCTCCGGGCCCCTGGCGAAGCCTGCGGGCATCAAGCTGCCCTCCTGGCACACCTGGGACCCCACCGATCCCACCGCTTACTACGCCTGCCAGAAGCGGGGCTGCCACTGACACACAAACAAGGTTCGGGAAATTTTTTTCCCGAACCTTTCTTTTTTTGGAAAGTTTGTATTGCAAAATCGGGCTTTTTCAACTATAATGAGTAAAAAGGTGATTCTTTTTCAGAAAGGATGGAGGTTTTATGAACACACTTTCCCTAGAAGCCTTTACCAACTATTTGTTTCTTTCGGAACTGCGCCGTGGTCCGGAGGGCGGCCTGGCATTCCTGGGGGCCAAGGCAGACCGGAAGGAAAACTCCTACCGGCGGGATCTGTGGGTGAAGCCGGAACAGGGGGAAGCCCTTCAGCTGACTGCCGACGGCAAAACCAGGGGCTTTTTGTGGGACGGGCCCCACACCCTGCTGTTCGCCTCTTCCCGTGACCCGGAGCAGAAAAAGCGCCAGGAAGCCGGGGAGGAGTACACCGCCTTCTACCGGCTGGACCTGGGAGGGGGCGAGGCGAAAAAGGCCTTTTCCGTACCCCTGTCCGCGTCCCTGGAAGCAAAGCTGGGGGACGGCCAGTATCTGCTGCGGGTGGACTGGGACCTGCGGTTCTCCAGGGCCTACACCATGAAGGGGACCACCAAAGCGATCCTGCTTCAGCTGAAGAAGGACGAGGAAGACTACCAGGTGCTGGACGAGATGCCCTTCTACTTCAACGGCCAGGGCTATGTGAACAAACACCGGGATGCCCTGTTCCTCTACGACGAAGCCCGGAACCAGCTCACCAGAATCACCCGGGAGACCTTTGCGGTAAACGCCGCCCACGTAAGCCCAGACGGCACCCGGATTCTGTTCACCGGCCAGAACTTCACCGTAAAGCGGAAGGAAAAGACCGGCATTTACCTCTACGACCTGGCTTCCGGCAAGACCACCCAGCTTCTGCCGCCCCGGGTGTACGAGGTCTACGACGCCCTGTGGTGGGGGGAGAAGGTTCTGGCCCTGGCCACCGACCAGAAGCGCTACGGCATGAACGAGAACGTGCAGTTCTACACCCTGGACCCCACCTCCGGCGCCATGGACCTGCTGGCCCCCTATGAGGAAGCGGTGGGCTCTTCCGTGGGCAGCGACTGCCGGCTGGGCGGCGGGAAAAGCTGGATGATGTCCGGCGGGAAATTCTACTTCACCGCCACCATCCGCAACGCCAGCCAGGTGTTCTGCCTGGAGGAAACCGGGGAGATCCGCCCGGTGTACACCCAGGAGGGCTCTGTGGACTGCCTGGACGTGGCGGACGGCACCCTGTATTTCATCGGCATGCAGGACATGAAGCTCCAGGAGCTTTACGCCTGGGACGAGGCCGCCCAGCAGCGGACCCAGCTTACCAGCCTCAACCAGCAGGTGCTGGAGGACGTGTACGTAGCCATGCCCCAAAAGCTGACCTTTGAAAACGACAACACCGACCTGGACGGCTGGGTGCTGCTGCCCAAGGATTTTGACCCGCAGAAGTCCTACCCGGGCATTCTGGACATTCACGGCGGCCCCAAGACGGTGTACGGAGAGGTGTTCTACCACGAGATGCAGTTCTGGGCCAACCAGGGGTATTTCGTGTTCTTCTGCAACCCCCGGGGCGGGGACGGCCGGGGCAACCAGTTTGCCGACCTGAAAGGCAAATACGGCACCATTGACTACGACGACCTTATGACCTTCACCGACAGAGTGCTGGAGGCCTATCCCCAGATCAACCAGGCCCGGCTGTACGTCACCGGCGGCAGCTACGGCGGCTTTATGACCAACTGGATCGTGGGCCACACGGACCGGTTCCGGGCCGCGGCCACCCAGCGGTCCATTGTCAACTGGGTGGGCTTTGGGTTCACCTCCGACATTGGGGAGGAATTTGCCCGGGACCAGATGGGCCTGGGCCGCAAGGGCAACGTGTGGAACAGCATGGACAAACTGTGGTTCCACTCCCCCTTGAAGTACCTGGACCAGTGCGTCACCCCCACCCTCATCATCCACAGCGACCAGGACTACCGCTGCCCCCTGTCCGAAGGCTACCAGATGTACGGCGCCCTGCAGCAGCGAGGCGTGGAGTCCCGCATGGTGATCTTCCACGGGGAAAACCACGAGCTCTCCCGCAGCGGCAAACCCCGCCACCGGATCCGCCGGCTGCAGGAGATTACCGGCTGGTTCGAGACACACATCTGACCTGAGACGGTTCCCCTCTTTTCCCAAAGAGCGGCCCACACTTGTACTAAGGCGCTCCCGGCTTTCATATGTATGGAACACATTGGAAGCGAGGGGTGCATATGTCCAATCATGTCATCGACGACCGGGCCACCAGGCTTGGCGAGTACATCGTGGAAAACAAGGCAACCGTGCGCCGGGCCGCCAAGCAGTTCGGCGTCAGCAAAAGCACCGTCCATAAAGACGTTTCCCAGCGCCTGAAATACCTGGACAGCAGCCTGTATCGGGACGTGAAAAACGTGCTGGCGGTGAACAAGGCCCAGCGGCACATCCGGGGCGGCCTTGCCACCAAAAAGAAATACCAAGCCCTAAAATAAAAAAAAGATGGCGGACGCTTTGAGTGTCTGCCATCTTTTTCCGTCTTTTCCCCCAGTCTGTCAGACCGTTCCGTCCAGCACCGCCTGAGGGTCCAGGGCCACGCCGTCACGGCGCACCTCCAAATGAAGGTGGGGGTCCTCCGCCGCTTCAAAGGGCACCGCCGTCACCACGCCAATCTGCTGGCCCATGGTGACCACCTCTCCCGGCTGCACCAGGAAATTTTCCCCCAGGCCGCAGTAGTAAAACAGGTAGTCCCCGTGCTCAATGAGGACCACGTTCCCCAGCATGCTGTCGGTGTAGGTCTCCAGCACCTGACCGTTGCCGCAGGCCAGCACCGGAGACTCGCTCTCCGCTGTCACGTCCAAGCCCGTGTGGATGCGCCAGTCCTTCATGGTGGGGGAGTACACCGGCGCGCCGGCGCTGTACCCGTTCTGGGACTCGCCCTCTTCAATGGGCCAAATCATCTCCCCGCTGATCTCATACAGGGGAGCGGTGGTGGGCACTTCCTGGGTCTGGCTGCTCTCCTCCTGGGGAGCCTGGCTTTCTTCCCCCTGGGAAGAGCTCTCCTCCGGCCGGCTGCTCTGGTTCACCTCTCCGGCAGTCTCCTGGGCGGAGCTGTCACGGGGCGCTTCCGGGTCGTCCGGGTCCGGGCTGCTGGAGAACACCGGCGCCGAGGGGGTCTGGCCCTCCCCGTCCTGGACATCCCCCATGGTCTCCTGGCCCTGGCTCACTTCCTCTTCCTGCTGGTCCACCAGCTCCTGGCTTTGGGAGGCAGGCTCCACGTAGCTGTTCACCGCGTCGTAGGTGCTCCAGGCGGCAATGCCCACCGCCACCAGGCACACCGCCAGCGCCAGATAAAACCCGTTGCGCCGGTTCTTTTCCTGGGAAAACCGTTTGTCGTTCATATGCACACATTCCTTTCGGGTCAAAATACCGTTCCTGCATTGGTATTCTGAGCCTTTTGGAACAGGTTTATACACCGACAAAACAAGAGAAAAGGCCGGCAGCCCATTCGACTGCCGGCCCCTTCTCTTAGCTTGAGGGGTATTATTGAGGAGGGTAGAACATGTATCTCAAGAAAAGGTGCGGTCCATTTCTTTTGAGTACGTTGTTATTATACCCAGAAATTCCTGGGCAGTTGTTACGGTGTTGTGAATAAACCTTAAAAAAATTCTTCTCTTTTTGTGAACTTTTCGGAGAATGTTCCCGGAAAAAAATTTTCCCACTTTCTCAAACAAATGTTTGCGATTTCCAGGTTCTTGTGCTATAATAGATTGTGTAAAAAAGTATTTCTTTTTAGAAAGCGGGGCATGGTCATGGAGCATCTCACCAAAAGCCAGCAAAAGGTTTACGATTTCCTTCGGCGGGAAGCCTCTACCGGCGTTCCGCCCACCGTGCGGGAGATTTGCGCCGGCACGGGACTGCGTTCCACCTCCACGGTCCACGCTCATCTGAAGACCCTGGAGCGGCTGGGATACATCACCCGGGAGGCGGGCCTGAACCGGTCCATTCGGCTGGAAGGGGAAAATCCCACCACCCAGGTTCCCATTCTGGGAAGAGTTACCGCCGGCGTGCCCATTCTGGCGGTGGAGGACATTGAGGGGTACCTTCCCTTCCCCCTGAAAGAGGGCAAAGAGCTGTTTGCCCTTCACGTAAGCGGCCTGAGCATGAAGAATGCCGGCATTCTGGACGGAGACTATGTGGTGGCGGAACACACCGCCTCCGCTGAGGACGGAGAAATTGTGGTGGCCATGATCGACGACGAGGCCACCGTGAAGCGGCTGTTCCGGGAAAAGGATGTGGTCCGGCTCCAGCCGGAAAACCCGGACTTTTACCCCATCTACTCCGACAACGTCACCGTGCTGGGAAAAGTCATTGCCGTGGTGCGTTATTACTGAGTTTCACACAGCCCAAAGGGCGGCCTGCACAGGCCGCCCTTTTTTTGCGCTCACCGGGTGAGATATTCCTCCAAGGAGGCCAGATTGGCCGGGTCCGCCCTGTCAAAGGAGGCGGCCACCATCCGGGCTGCCTGACGGTCCTCTTCCGTGGGGTTCTTTTTCCCCTGGAGCATCTTCCGGAACACCCCCATCATCCACTTGTCCACGCCACCCATGGCCTTATAGTTCAGGCCGCCCCACAGGTAAAAGGCCTTCACCTGTTCCTGCTCCCGGGGCGTCAGGTTCTGGGCGACGGCCTGGCGGACCGCCTGGGGGTCGGGCCCCATGGCGCCGGTGAAATACACCGCCAGCCGCTTGCCGGAAAGCTGGGGCAGCTGCTTGCGAAACCAGGCTAGCTTGCAGATCTTCCCCGCCCGCAGGCTGGAGCCAAACACCACCCCGTCGTACCGGGACAGGTCCACTCCCCGCCGCTGGGCAAAGGGGACGCAGTCGCAGGAAAGGTCCTTTTCCAGCCACTGGGCGTAACGCTTGGCAAAGCCTGTTTTGGAATAGTACACAACAAGTAGTTTCATAGGAGGATCCCGCCTTTCTTCCCTGTTATCTTACCCAATGGCCTTCCCCCCTGTCAAGGGAAGAACCTCCCCCATTTCTTACAAGTTCCTTTCCCCCCTTGACAAACGGGAGAGAGCAGGGTATTATAGTCTTGTGGTTAGTTACTTGACCAACTAACTAAATAGGAGGCGCCTATGGAACTGGATTTCAATTCGGAAAAAACCATCTTCCAGCAGATCGCCGACTGGCTGGAGGACAGCATCCTTTCCGGGGCCTTTCCCGAGGAAAGCCAAATTCCCTCCACCACGGAATTTTCGGTGCTGTATAAAATCAACCCGGCCACGGCGCTGAAGGGAATCAACCTTCTGGTGGACGAAGGTGTGGTGTACAAGAAACGAGGTGTGGGCATGTTTGTGGCGGCAGGCGCAGTGGAGAAGCTGCGGGCCAAACGGAAGGAGAGCTTCTACGACCACTTTGTGGCTTCCATGGTGGCGGAGGCCAAACGGCTGGGCATGAACCGGGAAGAGGTGACTGCACTCATCCACCGGGGATTCGCCCAAGAGCAGAAGGAGGAGACACTATGAGCATTGTCATCAACCAGGTGAGCAAAAGCTTTGGCCCGGTGCGGGCCTTGAACCGGGTGAGCGTCACCCTGGAAGAGGGAAAGATCTACGGCCTGCTGGGACGAAACGGCGCGGGGAAGTCCACCCTGCTGAACGTGCTCACCGACCGGATCTTCCCGGAGGAGGGCAGCGTCACCGTAGACGGGGAACCGGTGCGGGACAACGACCGGGCCCTTTCCAAAATGTACCTGATGAGCGAGAAAAACTGCTATCCCGAATCCATGAGGGTGAAGGAAGCCTTCCGCTGGACCAAGGAGTTTTACCCCGATTTTGACCAGGAGTTTGCCTGGAACCTGGCGGCGGCTTTCGAGCTGAACACAAACGCCAAGGTGAATAAGCTGTCCACTGGGTACAGCTCCATTTTCAAGCTGACCGTGGCCCTGTCGGTGAACACCCCTTACGTGCTTTTAGACGAGCCGGTGCTGGGCCTGGACGCCAACCACCGGGACCTGTTCTACCGCACCCTGCTTTCCCGGTACACCCAGCGGCCCTTCACCGTGGTGATCTCCACCCACCTGATCGAAGAGGTGGCCTCCCTTATTGAAGACGTGGTGGTGATCCACAAGGGAGAGGTGCTGCGACAGGGGTCCTGCCAGGACCTGCTGAGCCAGGGGTACACCGTCACCGGGCCCAAGGGGCTGGTGGAGGAATATCTGAAAGGCAAAAATGTGCTGGGCGTGGACGCCCTGGGCGGCCTGGAAAGCGCCTACGTGCTGGGAGAGCCGGACCGGAGCAGCCTGCCCCAGGGGCTGGAGCTCTCCGGCCTGGATTTGCAGAAGCTGTTCATTCTCATGACGGGAAAGTGAGGGAGTATTGATGAAAGCGAAAGCCTGTTTTCTCTATCAGATCCTGGACCTGCGCTGGGCGGTGCTGATCTACTACCTGGTGATCTTCTGCCTGACCCTGCTGACCAACATTTCTGTGATCTCCATGACCTCTTCTCTCTCCATCAATGGAGAGCATACTGTCATCATGTCGGGTCTTACCTTTGCTTCCGGCATTTTTATCTTCATTGTGGGCCTCAACTCCTTTACGGAGAGCTTCCGGTTCGCCCTGCAAAACGGCGTCAGCCGCAGGACCCTGTTCCTCACCCGGCTTGCCACGGCAGGGGCCACGGCGCTGTTCATGGGACTGGTGGACCAGCTCTTCCACTCCCTGGTCAGCCTGGCGGGGCAGAACCTCTCCTCTGGCTGGATGAGCCTTTCCCTGTTCCAGCAGCTCTATCCCCAAGCCTGGGGGAACCCTGTGCAGGGGTTCTTCCTGTCGGTGGTGTTCGGCTTCTGCCTGCTGCTGTTCATGGCAAACGCGGGCTATGCCGTGGTCATGCTGTTCTACCGGCTGAACAAGCTGGGGAAAGTGCTGGTGGGAGCCGGCGTCCCCGCCCTGCTGATCTTCGGCATCCCCGTCCTCAAGGCGCTGGACTCCCTGTACTTTGGGGAGCGGCTCCGGGCCTTTGGCAACGCAGTGGTGCAGCCGGTGCTGGACTTTGCCTTTCACACCGTTCCCAACTGCATGTTCAGCCTGCTGGTGTTAGCCGCCCTTTTCGCCCTGTTTGACTGGCTCCTGCTGCGCCGGGCCATCGTCCGGTAAGCCGGAGTCCTCCACGCACAACGCCCCGCCAGGCGATCCCGCCGGCGGGGCGTGTTGTTTTATCCTTTTTGCTTTCTCACCCAGAACATGTCCTGGGGGCACAGCGTCCAGCCCACCTTTTTGTGGAGCTCCGTGGAGGCGGTGTTCCCCTCGAAGATCTGAGAAAAGGGCGTCCACCCCCGCTCCAGGAACCAGTTGGTCATACAGGCCATCAGGGCGGTGGCAACTCCCCGGCGCTGGTAAGCGGGGAGCACCTGGAGCAGCCCCACGCTGCCCTCGGCGTGCATGCCGATAAACCCCATCACCTGGCCGTTCTCCACAGCCCCGTGCATCACCCCGTCCCGGATGCGCCCGTGGATGTAGTCCGGATCGGTAAATGCCTGGTAGTTGTCCAAGATCACCTGGAAGGACTCCTCCCCCAGCTGCCGCACCTGGATTCCCTCCGGCATGGGCAGGGGCTCCTTTCTCAGGTAGGCAGCCTGGGTGCAGCGGTTCCACTTGTCCAGACCGTACCGCTGGCACAGGTAGGGCACAGTCTCCCAGCTGTGGGTGGCCACCAGGTCCATCTCTTTCACGTCCCGGCACAGAGCCTGAGCCGCTTCCAGACTGTCCGCCGCCAGCATGTACACCTCTCCCGGGCCGTTGTAGGCCAGCACGCCGTCCTCCCGGCAGGCCACCACTTCCAGAATGCCCCGGTTCAAGGGGCCCAGCATGTCCATATTCCCCAGGGGGTCCCGCTCCAAATAGGCCCGGGCCTGTTCCTGTTTCTCCATAAAAACCATCCTTTCTCTCAAAAAGGGAGATACCCAGGGGGCTCTCCCTTTTCCTGATGTTCTCTTCAGCCGTTCACGCCCTCCAGCAGCAGGGGCCGCACCTGGGCGCCGTCCAGGCCCCCGTATTTCAGGGGCTGGGCCGCCAGGAAGTACCCCCCGGCCGGGACTTGGCTCAGGTCACAGCTTTCCAGCACCGCCACCTCCGCGCTCAACAGCGCTCGGTGAATGGGGCCGGGGTCCCGGGGGTCTCCCACGGTCATGCCCTCAATGCCCAGCAACAGCAAACCGCCTGCCAATTCCTGGGCCGCTTCCAGGGAGAGCTGCATCTCCCCTTTCACCAGCAGCCGCTTCACCCCAGAGGCCAGCACTGCCGCGGCCCACTCCCGGGAAAGGGTGCCGGAAGCCTCCACCACCTGGCAGGGTCCCACGCACCGGGCAAGGTCCACCTGGTCGATGGTCTTTCCTCCCGCCACAAAATGGCAGGGAGCGTCCATGTGGGTGCCGCTGTGGCTGCCCAACGTCAGGGACGTGAGGTTGCACAGGTCCCCTTTGGCCAGCTCTGACACCGGCCGATGGCCCGGCACCGGGTCCCCGGGGAACACGGTGGAGGAAAACACTTCCTTGGAGATATCGTAAATCTTCATACAAGCCACCTCACAGCTGAGGAATCACGGTCTTTAAAAACTCCTGGGCCTTCCGGGCGGAATCGTTGGCGAAGGTGAGGAAATCCACAGTCTCGCTGTCGTGGGCGTTGTCGGAGATGGTCCGCAGCACAGCGCAGGGCACCTGGTTCACCAGGCAGGCGTGGGCAACAGCTCCCCCTTCCATCTCGCAGGCCATGGCCCCGAACTCCTTTTGCAGCCAGTCTCCCAGCCGGGGGTCGGCTACAAACCGGTCCCCGGTGGCCACCACGCCCAGGTGAACCCGTCCATACAGGCTCTGGGCCTCTTTGGCCAGAAGCTGTGTCAATGCCCGGTCACAGGGCAGCTGGATCACCAGTCCTTCCACGCCGGGCAGGGACATTTGGCCAACGGGACAGCCGTCCAGGGCGGAGGTGTCAAAATCGTACTCCACGCAGGCGGTGGCAAGAACCACGTCCCCAATGTGGACGTTTTCCCCAATGCCTCCTGCCACGCCGATGTTCAGCACCAGCCTGGGGCCAAACAGGTCGATCATGGCCTGGGCGCACAGGGCGGCGTTCACCTTGCCGGGGGAGCACTGGGACACCACCACCGGCACCCCGGACAAGGTTCCGGCGGTGAACTCCATGCCGCCCCGGGTCCGGGCCTGCTTTTCCTCCATGGCGGAGAGAATGGCGTCCACCTCCACCTTCATGGCGCCGATAATCCCGATGAGCTCTTCCAAAGCACAGTCCTCCTTTTACAGCTTCTTGCCGGTCTTTTCCGAGATGAATTTCACAAAGTCCTCATACTGGCCCAGGGAGAAGGTGAACTTGTCCACCATGTAGGCGTTCTCCGGGCCGTAGTACAGGTAGAGGTAATGGCCGTGACGGCGCAGGTCCACAATTTGGAAATAGGGGAACACGCTGGCGGACTGAATGCCCGACACCCGGAACCCCTCGTCGTAGAAGGCGTAGTGGGCGGTGGAGGAGATGCCCCGGTCGTAGACACGGCGCTGGATCTTCTCCAGGGTGTGAGGCATGCTGAACACCTTGTAGCCGTAGTAGACTACAATGCCCACCACCAGCAGCTTGCCCCACCACTCGGCGTCCAGGGCAAAGGCCACAATAAACGCCGCCACGCACAGCACGCCGCCAATGAGCAGGGAGCCCAGGTTTTTCACATAGGACTGGTACAGGCTGAAAGAGTGGATGGCCTCCTTGGTGCAGTCGGTGGAGTTGACAAACCGCAGCTCGCCCAGGTCCTTCTCCGAGGTTCCGTGGTCCTTGTGGTACTGGGTGAGCTGTTCCGCCAGCTTGGCCTTCAGCCGCTTTTCCTTCCGGTTGCGGATGGGCACATACACCACCGGCACCAGGATAACCATCACCAGCAGCACCAGCACCGCCGCAACCACCACGTAGTCCTGCAGGGTGATGGTGATCTCAGGCTTTTCCAGAATTTCCGAGAAGGTGATGGACTCTACGATCCCCAGCAGCATGTCCTCCTGCTCCTGGGTGACGGTCTCGTCCCCGCCGTAGATGTCAAAGCCCAGGGAGTAGCCGTTGATAATGGTGGCGTACTGCACCTCGTGATATTCCATCCCCTCGGAGGAACCATCCACCCGCAGCCGGTAGAAGGGCTGGCCGTTCACGTCGATATAATACTTTTCCACCAGGATGTCCTCCGATTTGGACTGCATGGTGCCGTCTAGGAACTCCTCCTTGTCCTCTTCAGAGAGGTCCCGCAGGGAGAAAATGGACTCGGTGGTGTCTGTTTGGTTCTGCATGATGAGAATGCTGGTCTCCCCGTCCTGGGTGATCAGCTCGGCAATGCCGTGCATGTCCTGGTAGGTCTGAAGCTTGGTGGTAGGGTCCGCCACCCCGGCCAGGGCCCAGGAGGGGTCGTCCACAGAGGTGGTGGGGCCGAACTGATACATGCCCTCGGGGATCTCAATGGTGAAATCCTCGGTGGAGAAGGTCTCGGCCGCCGCGGAAAGGGGCAGGGCCAGCAGGAGCACCAGCGCCAGCAGCGCTGCCATCCATTTGTTCCGTTTCACGATGTCATCCGTCCTTTGTTGTGTTCTGAAAGTGTCCGCCCGGCAGCAGGAGGCTTTCAAGCCGCCGGATGGGCCGGGGGTTCCCCCTTGCTGCCCGCGGTTCCACAATCCTGCGGACTATTATACCATACTATCGCCCAGCAGGACAGCCGAAAATCTAAAAAAAATTGTAAACCTTCCCCGAAACTCCCGCATTGACGGACCGGCTGGAAAAGGGTACAATAAACACAAAGTTTCAGTTTTCAGGAAAGGGGACGTTATATATGGTGACCGCCCTCATCACCGGGGCCTCCAGCGGCCTGGGGAAGGAATACATCAACGCCATCATCGCTCAATATCCCAGCGTGGACGCCTTTTGGCTGGTGGCCCGCCGGAAGGACCTGATGAAGGAAATCGCCGAGGAACACCCGGACAAGACCATTGCCGCCATCTCCCTGGACCTGACCCAGGAGGAGAGCGTGGGCATATTTGAAAAGCTCCTGAAGGAGAACAACCCGGAGATCAAGGTGCTGGTGAACAACGCCGGCTACGGCAAGTGCGGGGATTTCTTCTCCTCCAACCGGGACGCCCAGGTGGGCATGGTGGACCTGAACTGCCGGGCCCTCACCGCCGTCACCCGGCTGTGCCTGCCCTACATGCTGGACGACAGTCTGGTGATCAACGTAGCCTCCATCGCCGCCTTTGCTCCCACCCCCCGCATGTCGGTGTACTCCGCCACCAAGGCCTACGTGCTGGCACTCTCCAAGGCCCTCCACGACGAGCTGCGGCCCCGGGGCATCAAGGTGCTGGCGGTGTGCCCCGGCCCCATGGACACGGACTTCTGGCAGGTGGCCGGCGTGCCGGAGGGACGCTCCCGGCTTATCGACAAGCTGCCCCGGGTGGACGCCCGGGAGGTGGCGGCGGCCTCTCTCCGGGCCGCCAAGCGGGGGAAAATGGTCTACACCAGAAGCCTGTTCTACAAGTTCTACCACCTGCTGGCAAAGATTATCCCACACAGCATCATCATGGAGTTCACCGAGGTGTGAACCCAGCAAAACAGGGCCCCCGCGGTTTGCGGGGGCCCTGTTTTGCCTTAGGGAGAGAAACGCTGCCCCTGTTCCTCCCCCTCCAAAAACCGGTCCGCCTCTTCCCGGGAGGAGAACACCACCCATTCCGCCCAGGGGGTCTGCTCCTTCAGGGCCAGGATCTTGGGCCGGGTCTTTTCAGGGAATTCCTGGATCAGCTGCAAAAACTCCGGGTCCTCCAGGGTCTCCACCCAGGGAATGTCCTCCCGGGGCCTGCCGAACCGTGCCCGCACCCCCTGGAGGCACACCTCCACGGGATAGTCCAGGAAAAACACGGTGCGGCACCGCTCCAGCCGCCGCTTCATGGTCCGCTGGTAGTTGCCGTCGATAATCCACCGGTCCCCCTCCAGGGCCCGGTCCAGCCGCCGGTCAAACTCCTCCCGGGACACGGTGGTGCGGTCGCTGTTCCAGAACAGCTGGTCCAGGTGGACCACCGGCAGGCCCAGCAGCTTCCCCAGCCGCCGGGCGAAGGTGCTCTTCCCTCCGCCGGGGCTTCCGATGACCAGCACCCGCTCTCCCACCAGAGGGCCCCTCATTTGTACAGCACCACGCCGGACTTGTCCACCGCCTGGTAGGCCTCCTGGAAGTCGTAGCCCAACGCCTGGCGAAGGGGGAACAGGTCCGACAGGGGCACCATGACGAAGGCCCGCTCCCGAATGTGGGGATGGGGCACGGTCAGCTCCGGCGTGTCCGAGGAAAAGCCCTCGTACAGCAGCAGATCAATGTCCATGGTCCGGGCTCCGTGGTATTCCAGCCGCACCCGGCCCAGGCTGTTTTCAATCTCCTGGCAGTGCTCCAGCAGCCGCTGGGGTTTCAGCTTTGTCTCCAGCAGCACGCAGCAGTTCAGGTAGTTGTCCTGGGGGCTTCTCACGTCAAAGGGCTCTGTCTCGTACAGGTTGGACAGCTTCAGCAGCTGGGTGCCCTCCAGCCGCTCCAGGGCGTCCAAGGCCCGGGCCAGGTTGTCCTCCCGGTCCCCCAGGTTGCCTCCCAATCCCAATACCGCTTTCATGGTTTCCTCTCCTTCCGGCGCTGGGTCACCTCCACCGCCACGTAGTCAAATTTCTCCGGGATGGGCGCCTCCGGCTTTTTCAGCACCAGGGTGAGCTCCTCCACCTGGGGATATCCCTCCAGCACGGCGTCACACACCTGCTGGGCCGCCCGCTCGATGAGATCGAAGCTTTGGGCGGTGAAGGCCTCCCGCACCGTCTGGCACACCGCCGCGTAATTCACCGTGTCCTCCAGGCAGTCGCTGCGGCGGGCACGGCTCAAGTCCCCTTTCAGGGCCAGGTCCAGCACAAAGGTCTGGCCCTCCTGTTTTTCCTGGGCTCCCACCCCGTGATAGGCGAACAGCTCCAGTCCTTTGATATAAATGGTATCCATGTTCCTTTCCTCCCTTTTCTTGGGCCGTCACAGACAGCCTTTCAAGGCATCGGCCATGCGGGCGGCCTGAACGGCTTCCTTCACGTCGTGGACCCGAAGCATGTCCGCCCCCGCCAGCACCGCGGCTGTGTGGGCCGCCAGGGTGGCGGGAAGCCGCTGCTCAAAGGGGGGATTCCCACAGGGGAAGCCGGTCACACGCTTCCGGGAGGCCGCCATCAGCAGGGCGCAGCCCTCCACCTTCACCGCTCCTGCCCGGGCGATGAGGGCCAGGTTCTCCTCCATGGTCTTGCCGAAGCCCACCCCCGGGTCGAAGCACAGCCGCTCCCGGGAAATGCCCAGGGCTTCCGCCGCCTGGAGCCTGGAAAGAAAAAAGCCCTTCACCCGCCGGAGAACTTCCCCCTCTCCTCCGCCCGGGTCCATGACGATGCACCCGCACCGGGAACCGGCTGCCACCTGGAGCATCTCCTCCCCGAAGCCGGACACGTCGTTGAGAATGGACGCCCCCGCCTCCAAGGCCCGCTGAGCCACCCAGGGATAAAAGGTGTCCACGGACACGGGCAGGCCGGTCTCTTTCACCACGGCGGGGACCACCTCCCGAATCCGCGCCCACTCCTCCTGGGGGGACACAGCCTCGTACCCCGGCCGGGTGGACTGCCCCCCAATGTCGATGACATCCGCCCCTTCCCGGGCCATCTCCGCCGCCCGGGCCACGGCAGAGGCCGGGTCCAGATAGTTTCCCCCGTCGGAGAAGGAGTCGGGGGTCACGTTCAAAATGCCCATTACATAAGTACGGTCCAGGGGAAGCACTTGCTCCCCCGCCTGAAATACACCTACAGATCCGCTCATGCTGCCTCCTTATCTTCCCAGCAGGTCCTTTACAATCTCTCCCGCCAGAATCAGCCCCGCCACGCTGGGCACGAAGGCCATGCTGCCGGGGGTGGGACGGCCGGCGGTGCCCTTCTGGTCCCCCTCCTGGGCCTGGCCGGGAGAAAGGGACTCCTCGGTGGAATACACCGCTTTCACCCCGGTGATGCCCCGCTTTTTCAGCTCCCGGCGCATCACCCTTGCCAAGGGGCACACGCTGGTTTGTTCAATCTTGTCCACCCGGAAGGCGGTGGGGTCCAGCTTGTTCCCCGCCCCCATGGAGCTGATCACCGGCACCCCCGCCTCCCGGCACAGGCGGATCAGCTCAATTTTGGAGGTCACCGTGTCAATGGCGTCGGCCACGTAGTCGTACTGGGAGAAGTCCACCTCTCCGGCGTTCTCCGGGGTGAAGAACATCGCCCGGGCCTCCACCCGGCAGTGGGGGTTAATATCCAGCACCCGGGCTTTGGCCGCCTCCACCTTCAGCTGCCCCAGGGTGCTTTCCAGGGCAATGATCTGCCGGTTGATGTTGGTCAGGCTCACCCGGTCGTTGTCGAACAGGTCCAGGGCTCCCACACCGCTGCGGGCCAGGGCCTCCATCACGTGGCCGCCCACGCCCCCCACGCCGAACACGGCCACCCGGGCCTTTTGCAGCTTCTCCAGGCCCTCCCGGCCGATGAGCAGCTCCTCTCTGGAAAAACGGTGGATCATGGGCTGTTCTCCTTTCTCACCAAAAACTCTCTGTGTGTTCCGCTTCCTGTTCCGGCGGCCGGTACGGGCTGCGGGCGGCGCAAAGGCCCGCCACCCAGCAGGCTCCCGCCTGGTACAGCGCCTGGGCGCAGGAACCCATGGTAGCCCCGGTGGTGACAATGTCGTCCACCAGCAGCACCCGCTCTCCCCCCACCCGGGGCTTGGCCTGGTAGGCGCCCCGCACGTTGTCTGCCCGCTGAGACCGGCCCAGCAGGTGCTGGGTTTCCGTCTCCCGCACCTGCTCCAGCACTTCCCCACAGGGCAGGCCCAGCTCCTTGGCCACCGCCCTGCCCAGAAGAGCGCTCTGGTTGTAACCCCGCATCCGCAGTTTTTTGTCGGACATGGGTACCCAGGTCACCAGGGTGAACTCCCCGGGAAGGGCCCCGGCAGTTTCCGCCATCACCAGGGCCAAAGGCTTGCTAAGCCCCCACTCCTCCTGGAATTTCAGCCGGTGCAGGGTCTGCCGGAAGCCCTCCTGGTAGGGCAGGGGCGCTCCCACCGTAAGGCTTCCCTCCTCCAGGGGGATCTGCTGGAAAAAGGGCTCTTTGGGAAGCTTGGGGACACAGTCCTCACAGAACAGCCGCTGGGGAAGCACGGCACGGCCGCAGCCCAGGCACCTGGCGGGGAACACCAGGCACAGCAGCCGCTCTTTCCAGGTGAGGGGACGCAGAATCTTCACAGGCTGCGGCAGAACCGCCGGAAGGCTTCCCGGCCCTCCGGGGTGTCCTTGAACACGCCGGCGTTCCCCAGAATCTTCCCGAAAATGGTCCCGATGCTCTCCTGGATGGCCCGCCGGGTATCCCCTTCCCCGGCTCCGGCGGCCTTCAGCTCCTGGTACCAGGGCAGATGCTTCTCCATCTCCGGCCGGGACAAGATCTCCCGGGCCTGGGCAGGGTCTTTCAGCGCCTGCTCCAGCAGCCCGCACTCGGCAAGCAGCCGAGGCGGCAGAATGGCCAGGCCCATCACCTCGATGAGGCCGATGTTTTCCTTTTTCACGTGGTGGTACTGGGCGTGGGGGTGGAACAGCCCCAGGGGGTGCTCCGGGGTGGTGCGGTTGTTGCGCAGCACCAGGTCCAGCTCGTAGTCCTCCCCCCGCCGCCGGGCAATGGGGGTGATGGTATTGTGGGGCGTCTCCCCCGTATAGGCCAGGATCTCCGCCCCTTGGTCGGAATATTCCCGCCAGGCAGCCAAAATACGCTCCCCCAGGGCCGCTAAACGCTCCCGGTCCCTGCCCCGCAGCCGGAGAACCGACATGGGCCAGTGAACCATGCCCGCGCTCACGTCGGGGAAGCCGGGAAACTCCACCTGTTCCCGAATGGGCGCCTTGGCCATGGGAAATTCGTACCGGCCTCCCTGAAAGTGGTCGTGGGACAGAATGGAGCCCCCCACAATGGGCAGGTCCGCGTTGGAGCCCACAAAGTAGTGGGGCAGCAGGGTGACAAACTCCAGCAGCCGGTCCAGAGAGGCCCGGTTCACCTTCATGGGGCGGTGCTCCCCGCTGAGGACGATGCAGTGCTCGTTGTAGTACACATAGGGAGAATACTGCAAAAACCAGGGTTCTCCACCCAGTGTGAGGGGGATGAGCCGGTGGTTGCCCCGGGGTGCCTGGTTGGGGCTGCCCAGAAAGCCCTCGTTTTCCCGGCACAGGGCGCACTTGGGGTACCCGGACTGGGGGGCGTTCCTGGCGGCGGCAATGGCCTTGGGGTCCTTTTCCGGCTTGGACAGGTTGATGGTGATCACCAGATCCCCGTACTCCGTGGGGGCGGTCCACTGCTTGTCCTTCTGGACCCGGTCCACCCGGATGTAGTGGGAGGCCCGGGAAAGGTGGTAATAGTAGTCGGTAGCGGCCTGCTTGTCCCGGGCGTACAGCTCCCGGAACGCTGCCGCCACCTCCGAGGGCCGGGGCATCAGGCAGTTCATCAGCTCCGTGTCAAACTGGTCCCGGGCGTCCTGGGTGTCCGGGCTGAGAAGCCTCCGCTCCGCCGCCCAGTCACACAGCGCCTCCAGGGGCTGGGCCGGGTGGGGCAGCTCCTCCTCCACCGGCTGGGGCTGGAATTCCCCCACCCCCAGCAGGGCCAGAATCCTGTTGGCGGCGTAGGTCTCGTCCTCCGGGGCCAGAAGCCCCTGCTGCAGTCCGTACTTCAGCAGCCTGCTGATTTCCACATTCACATTCACATTCACTTGCTCCACGCAAACTCCCCCTTTTCCCTGGTTGAGACTTTCATTGTACACCATAACCCGGGAAGAAACAAGCTGGAGGAGGCGGAATCCCGGGGAAATTCCCACTAAAAGCGATCCCCCGGAGGGCTTGTCTCCGGGGGACCTTGCACGTGCTTGGCTCAGCTCTTGTTCTCAGGGGCGGGAGACTCCCCCTTCAGTTTGTCCAGCACCTTGGCGATCACCGTCAGGGCCCGGACATAGGTCTCCCCGGCGTCGATCCGGGAGCCTTCGTCCCCGGTGCCGGAAAGTCCCAGCTCCCGGTAAACCTGCTCCACCGGGGCCTTGGCCCAGCCGGGCAGGGAATCCATGGTCCTGTACTTTTTCTCGTTCTCTTCATAGACCTTCTGCGCCTGTTCCCGGGCGATCTTCTCCACTTGTTCCTGGGTCATGTCCTGTTCCTCCTTTCCTCCCGTCAGCGCGGGGTAATCCAGAAAGGCCCAGTTTCCGTCAAAGGTCTTTCCGTTGAGCACCAGCTTGTCGGTAAACTGCCACATGCCGCAGGGCTTCTGGTAGTCCAGCTGACTGCTCCACTGGGCCACCCACTTGTCGTAAGAGTCCAGCCGGGGGCTGTTGAGCCTTGTCTGCAGCCAGTACAAAAAAGAGTACAGCCCGCAGTAATACCCGGCCTGCTCCACTGCCTGACAGTAGGCCACCACGTTGTCCACCAGCACCTCTCCCTGGGGCAGGGAAGCGTCCTCCACGTCGTACCACACCCCGTACTGGGGGCATTTTCCCTGCAGCAGACGCAGGGTGTGGGCCGCTTCGCTGCGGGCCATCCCAGGGTCCTTGGCGTAGGAGTAGAGATACGTCCCCCAGGGAATCCCGGCGGCTTCCGCTTTTTTCACGTTCTCCTCAAACCGTGTGTCGTCCTGGTTGGGATAGTCCCCTCCGTAGCCGCAGCGGATGATGACAAACTCCACCTGACCCTTCAAGGCGGCCAGGTCCACATCCCCGTTGAACTCGGAAATGTCAATGCCTTTCTTGGGAAGCGTTGCCATGCTTTCACCTCCCTTCCGGGAAACCGATTCCCGAACCATCCTATGTGCCAGAGAGGACAAAGGTCCCTGAAGGGGCTTTAAAAATTTTTTCAAATCGGGGGTTGACGGAGCCGGAATAATCTGGTATACTATTGCCTGTTACGGGGGCATAGCTCAGCTGGTTAGAGCGCCTGCTTCACACGTAGGAGGTCACAGGTTCGAGTCCTGTTGTCCCCACCACCATTTTGACATAAGGCTATTCGAGGATTCGGATGGCCTTGTTGTCGTAATTATCTCTTTGTGTATGCGCTCAGCAGAGATCTACTGAACGCATCAACAAGGAGATAACTCCTTGATTTTTTTGGTTTGGCCCAGATCACAGGATACTTTCTCCACCGGTTGGGAGTGGCGGCTGACAGTTGTCCAAGCCGTTGACAGTTCCACCGGGTGTTGACCAGGCTGACGCCTTACCCATCTCCATCAGGCAACGTGTTGCCGCACGTTGGCTCGCTCGCACGGAAATCGTGGTCATGGCGCAGCTCTTCAGTGAGATTTTGTATTCTCTCCTGTGCTGGTATTCAGTTGTGTGGTGCGTAAAGGGTCGGCTGTCCGGCCCACTGCGCATATCTGCCCTGAATGCGATAATTATGTCAGGGTAACAAAAAAGGACTATGGATAGCACAACACAATCCAAAAGTCCTTGAAATTCGGCTGACTTCATGGTATGATTTTATCACGCCATGTTTTAGGCAGAAAATCTCCGAGAGTCTTTGAGGATAGTGGGTGCTATCTTCCGAGATGAGAGTCCTGATGGGAGTTGGCGCTCCTGTTGGGACTCGCTGGAGTTTTTTTATTTTTAATATATGGGCTTATTGTAATCTTTTTTAGGCAATTTGTCAAATAGAACTTTTACCGCCTTTTTTGGGGCGGTTTTTTTTATTTTCCAGGGAACCCTTCCTCCCCTCCCCCCTTGATTTGTGAGAATTGGAAGGAAGGAAGAAGGAAGGAAGGAAAATAACTAAAGTCAATCTAATTAAGGTCTATTTATATAGGGTAAAATTCTTTAACTTCTTGAAGTAAAGAATTTTAACTTCTTGAAGTAAAGAATTTTAACTTCTTGAAGTAAAGAATTTTAACTTCTTGAAGTAAAAAAATTTGAATTCTTGAAGTAAAGATATTTAACTTCTTGAAGTAAAAAATTTTAACTTCTAGAAGTAAAGCACGTTACCCATTGGCTGAACAGCAACTCTTATTTTCTGGCCTCTTATTACTATTCGTTAGTTCTTAATATAGGAAGCTAATTAGAACTATTGGATGCTTACGATATACCCTTTACAAATGCTCATGTACGGTAAGGAAGCAAGCAACCGAAAACAAGAGATAGACCGCCAGCACTACACTATTCCGAACC
>CALWCD010000008.1 GCA_944376265.1 uncultured Clostridia bacterium
CACCATTATACCGCATTTTCTCTCTCAATACGAGAAAAAGGCCACCAAAAGGTGACCTTTTTCGACAGGCTGAAGCCCTCCCATTGCCGGGAGGGCTTTTTTGCGGCTCTTTTCAGTTCTCCCTTCCCCGCCTGGAGGAAACCGGATAAAATATCCCCTGGGGATAGGTTTTTTCTCCCGGGGAACCATAGCCGTTCCATCTCTGTGTATACTAAAATTTGTTCTTTTCTCTCCTCTGAGAAAAGACGGACTTGACACATCTTTTTTCGGGAATGGGGAACCGCTATGTGGAAACGAATTCTCTGCGCGGCGCTCTGCGTTGCGCTTTGCTGTCTGTGCTCCGGCTGCAGCGGCTATAAATCTGGAAAAACCTTTACCTACCCTCTGTCTCAGAACGTCACCTCTCTGGACCCCCAGACTGCTTCCGGCAGCGGCGCGGAAATGGTGATCGACTCCCTGTTCGAGGGGCTCTGCCGCATTGACCAGGAGGGGAACGTGATCCCCGGGGCGGCGAAAAAGTGGGAAGCCAACGAGGACGACACCCAGTTCACCTTTTTCCTGCGGAGCAACGCCCAGTGGAGCGACGGCACGCCTCTCACCGCCCAGGACTTTGTCTTTGGCATTACCCGGGCCCTTTCCTCCAGCACCGGCACCGCGGCAGAAGAGCTGATGATGATCCAAAACGCGGCGGCCTTTTCCCGCGGGGAGGCAGACGCCTCTGCCCTGGGGGTGACGGCCCAGGACGAGCACACCCTGGTCATCCGCCTGGAAGAGAGCAACCCGGACTTTCCCGCTCTCACCGCCCAGGCACCTTACATGCCCTGCAACCAAGCCTACTTCGAGGCCTGTTCCGGCCATTACGGCCTGTCCTCTGAATATCTCATCACCAACGGGCCCTTTACCTTCGGCAGCATCTACGCCTGGCAGACCGATTCCGGAAAACGGTCCATCACTGTCACCCGCTCGGACACCTACCGGGGAGACCGAAAGGTGAAGCCTGCCAGCATCACTTTCCTCATCGACTACGACGACTCCTGGGACACGGACCCGGTGCAGGCCCTGGTGAAAGGCGAGGCGGACATTCTCCCTGTGACGGAATCCCCGGCGGCGGATGCCAAGGAGCAGGGGTGCGGCATCCTGGAGCTGGACGACGCGGTGACAGGCCTGCTGCTGAACCCCCAGTGCGAAAAGCTGGAAAACACCACCCTTCGGTCCCTGTTTTTCAAAACCCTGGACCGTGCTGCTTTGCTGGCCCAGCGGCTGGACACCCAGGAGGCCCCCGGCATAATGCCCGCCTGCGTCACCCTGGACGGGGAACCCTACTACGGGGAAGGGGCACAGGCCTACACCCTTCAGGACAGCGACGCCACCCAGGGGCTCTCCTCCCTGCTGTCCCAGCTGAAGCTGGAACAGGTGCCCAGCATCACGGTGATCTGCCTGGACGATCCTGACTCCGTGGCGGTGACAAACTGCTTCCTGTCTGCCTGGAATGCCTCTCTGGGAAACGCCTTTAACCTGGAGCGGCTGTCTTACAGCCAGTTCCAAAGCCGGATCGCCTCTGGGGATTACGAGGCGGCCCTGTACACCCTTCGGGCGAGAGGAACCACCCCCTACGACGTGCTGCGGGCCTTTGAAAGCACTGCCTCCCCCACCCTTCTGCAAAGCGAGGCCTACGACCAGGGGCTGCTCTCTCTGGAGTTTGACCTGGCTTCCTACCAGGAACTGGAGAACCTGCTGATGGAACAGTACGTGTTCTACCCCATTTTCCAGGACCTGACCTATTATGCCACCAACCCCAACACCCGGGGAATTGCCGTTTCCCCGGACCAGAGCATCGACTTCACCGACGCCCGCAAACGATGACACCGAAGACTGCCGTGGAACTTTCCCGGCAGTCTTTTTTTCGGCGAAAGGCAGGCGGGAGATCCAAAAACAGCCAGGGGCTCCGCCCTTGACAACCCGGAAAATTTCCGCTACCCTGAAAGAAACTGCTCACAGGAAGGAGAGGCCTTGTGAAAACCATTGCAATCATCGAAGACGACCAGTCCATTGGGGACCTTTTAGAGGAAGTGCTGGAGCGGGAAGGCTACCTGGTAAAACGGGCTTACTCCGGAACAGAAGCGCTGTACCTGCTCTCCCGGCAGCGGCCGGACCTGGTGCTTCTGGACCTGATGCTCCCTGGGCTTTCCGGGGAACAGGTGCTGGAAAAGCTTTCCGGGGTGCCGGCGATCGTGGTCAGCGCCAAAGCAGGAGTGGATGACAAAGTGCGGCTGCTTCTGGAAGGCGCCGCAGATTACCTGACCAAGCCCTTTGAGATCCAGGAGCTGCTGGCCCGCATTCAGGTGCAGCTACGAAAAGCCCCCTCCCCCGCCGCTCCCCTATTCCAAGCGGGGGATCTCACCCTGAACACCCTTTCCCGGGAAGTGACTGTGGGGAAAGAGCCGGTTCACCTGACAAAAACGGAATATGCCATTTTAAAGCTGCTGCTGCAGAATCCCACTCAGGCAGTGGCAAAATCGGTCATCTTGGACCGAATTGCCCAGGACACTCCCGACTGTACCGAAAGCTCCCTGAAACAGCATGTGAGCAATCTGCGGAAAAAGCTCCGGGACGCCGGAGGCAGGGAGACCATTCAGGCAGTGTGGGGAATTGGGTTCAAGCTGGTTCTGGACGGGGAAGAAACTTCCCTCTAAGCCGGATGAAGAACTCCGAAATCTTTACCCTTTCTTTACAGTTTTCTTGACCGTTGTCTTGACCTTTGTGCTGTAAGATAACTCCCAGATTCACAAGGAGGCATCGGAAACATGGAATACGTTTTGGAAACCAGGGGGCTTTGTAAGCATTACCGCCACTTTAATGCCCTGGACAGTCTGACCATGAGGGTACCCAAAGGGGCTATTTATGGATTGGTAGGAAAAAACGGGGCAGGCAAAACCACCCTCATCCGGGTGGTGTGCGGGCTTCAAGACCCCACTGCCGGTAGCTACACCCTCTACGGCAAACGCTGGGGCGAACGAGGATTGGCTCAGGCACGCAGGCGCATGGGCGCCGTAGTGGAGACTCCTTCCCTCTACCCGGACATGACTGCGGTGGACAACCTGAAAATGCAGTGCCGGGTGCTGGGCCTTCCCGATAACAAGGAAATCCCGGACCTGCTGAAGCTGGTGGGGCTGGAAAACACCGGGAAGAAAAAAGCAAGAAACTTCTCTCTGGGCATGAAACAGCGGCTGGGCATTGCCGTGGCACTGTGCGGAGACCCGGACTTTTTGGTGCTGGACGAACCGGTCAACGGCCTGGACCCCCAAGGCATTGTGGAGATACGGGAGCTGATTTTGAAGCTGAATCGGGAACGGCAGATTACCGTGCTCATTTCCAGCCACATTCTGGATGAGCTCTCCAAACTGGCCACCCACTACGGTTTTATTGACGGAGGCCGCATGGTGCGGGAGGTGAGCGCTCAGGAACTGGATGCCGCCTGCCGGAAGTGCGTGCGGGCCCAGGTGACCAACATCCAGGCCCTGGTGTGGGTGCTGGACCGGCTGAACAGGGAATACAGCGTGGTGGACGACAAATGGGTGGACATCTACGGCGCGGTGAACATTTCGGAACTGGTGGGAGAGCTGGACAAAGAACAGTGCCAGCTTCTCTCTCTGAAAGAGCGGGACGAGTCGCTGGAGAGCTACTACATCAACCTGGTGGGAGGGGAACGCGATGGGTAATCTTCTTTCCGCCAACTTTTACCGGCTGCTGCGAAGCAGGGTGTTCTACGCGGGACTTCTGGGCGCCGTGGGGGTGGAAACCTACTCCCTGCTCTCCAAATGCCGGGGCATCCGAAACTGGGACAGCGGCCTGGAGGAGGCCTTTTTCTTCTATCCCATGCTGGTCGTTCTAGCCATGCCCGCGTTCTGCGGCATCTTTTTGGGGGCGGAGTACGCCGACGGCACCCTGCGCAGCAAACTGGCGGCAGGAATCCCCCGGTGGAAGGTCTACACCGCCAACCTGATGCTGGCCGCTGTGGTTTCCCTGGCTTTTTCCGCCGCAGCTATCCTTCCAGGGCTGGCTCTGGGGATTCCTCTTGTGGGAGGCTTCCACTTGAGCGCCCAAGCCTTGGCCGCCTATCTTGTCTGCTCCTGCGCGGTGGGGGTGGCGGCCGCCTCTGTTTCCACCATGCTGGCCATGCTGGTCCCCAACCGGGCGGTGGGTTTGGTGGTGAGCATTCTGCTGGCCCTTGCCCTTTTGTTTGTGGGACAGAGTCTGATGGCTGCCCTGCTGGAACCGGAACTGGTGCAGGAATCCACCCAGATCGTGGAAAACGGACAAGTGGCTTACCTCACCAAGTACGGCGCACCCATGGTGCCAAATCCCAACTATCTTCAGGGAGTTTCCCGGGCGCTGTGCACCTTCTTCCTGTACTTTCTGCCCACCAGCCAGTGTTTCACAGTGGCGTTCACCACCCTGGACTTTCCCTGGCTGCTGCTGACCTTGGCCGCTCTGTTCACCGCCCTGACCACTGGGGCAGGACTGGGCTTGTTCGTCCGCAAGGACGTGAGATGAGGAGGTGCGCGCAATGAGATCCTTACTTTCGGCGGACCTGTACCGGCTGGTCCGCAGCAAATCTCTGTATGTGGGAATGGTCTGCCTAGCCTTGATGGAGGTATGGCTGATGAAGAACTCCGCCCAAGGGAGCAGAGTTGTAGAGGGCATGGAATACCAGAACTTTTTCTCCTTCACCATGTTTGTGCCCTTTGGGACTGCCGCGTTCTGCGGGCTGTTTTTTGGGGCGGACCTTTCCCACAAAACCATTCGCAACAAGCTGATCTGCGGCCACACAAAAGGGCAGATCTACCTGTCCCACACGCTGGTGACAGCCCTTGCCACCGTGTGTTTCTGTGCCGCTCCCATGGGCGCCGGGGCGGGATATGGCCTGCTAAACGGGCGCATATTCACCCTGAGCAGCGAAGCCCTGCTGGGGTACATTCTCTGCTCTCTGGCGTCGTCGATTGCCGCCGGGGCATTGGCGGTGCTGGTGGCCGCCCTGTTCCCCAACCGGTCCGTGGGCATCCTGGTCAGCCTGCTGGCGGCGTTCGTCCTGTTCTGCGGCGCTCAGATCCTGTGCAATTCCTTGAGTCAGCCGGAAACCATTCCCCAGTTCACCCAGCAGACCCTGGGGGAAAATGTCACCATCTACGTCCCGGACCCGAACCTGCCTCAAGTCCCCAATCCGGATTACGCCACGGGAGCCTTCCGAATCATCCTGGAATTCCTCTGGAAGTTCCTCCCCGCCTGCCAAGCCACCCAGCTCACCATGGCGACGGTGGAGTCCTTCGGCCCGCTGCTGCTTTTCAGTGTGCTGTTTTTCGCCCTGGTCACCCTCATCGGACTTTCGCTGTTCTGCCAAAAAAACATTCAATAGGAGTGTCTCTATGACCGCCGTTCTTTGGACCATTCTTCTGCTGCTGACTCTGGCCGTGGCCCTGCTGGGGGTCAAGGTGTACCTGCTGCACAAAGGCGCCCGCCAGCTGCGGGATGGTCTGGAAGAACGGCTTTCGGAGGACACCAACACCCTGCTCTCCCTTTCCACCAGAGACCGGGAGATGCGGAAGCTGGCCTCCGCCCTCAACCGGGAACTGCGGCAGCTGCGCCAGGACCGGCTGCGGTACCAGCAGGGGGACCGGGAGCTGAAGGAAGGGGTGGCCAATATATCCCACGACCTGCGCACGCCTCTTACAGCCATCTGCGGGTATGTGGAACTGCTGAAAGGCCAGCCCTTGGCCCCGGACATCCTCCGGTACCTGGGGCAGATCGAAAACAGGACCCAAGCCATGAAACGGCTGACGGAGGAGTTGTTCCGGTACTCGGTGGCGGCCTCCTCCCAACAGCTGGAGCTCCGGCAGGTGGACCTGGGCCGGGCCCTGGAGGAGTCTCTGCTCTCCTTTTACGGCACCTTTGAAAGCCGCCGCATCACTCCGGAGGTGACCCTTCCCCCAGCCAAGGTGGAACGGCTTCTGGACCCAGGAGCATTGAACCGGGTGCTGGGGAACATTCTGGGAAACGCCCTGAAGTACAGCGCCGGGGACTTGACCGTCACCCTGGACGAAAACGGGACCATGGCCTTTTCCAATCTGGCTCCCGGTCTGGACCAGGTGGCGGCAGGAAGACTCTTTGACAGGTTCTACACCGTGGAGGCCGCGCGAAATTCCACGGGTCTGGGACTTTCCATCGCCAAACTGCTGACGGAACAAATGGGTGGAACCATCGCCGCAGCCTACCACAAAGGCCGGCTGACAGTAACCCTCTCCTTTCCGGCAGGCTCCAGCATTTCCCCCTGACCACAGCAAAGGACCGCCCTCCCTACCAGGGGAAAGGCGGTCCTTCTGTCAGGAAGGGGAAACGTTTGGGAAGAACCGGGGGTTATTCCACATCCTGGAGGGCGTCGTAGCCCTCCTCGCCGGTGCGGACCTTGACCACGTTCTCCACGTCGTAGACGAAGATCTTGCCGTCACCGATGTGGCCGGTGTAAAGCACCTTCTTGGCGGTCTCAATCACCGTGCGGACAGGCACCTTGCTCACCACCACGTCCACCTGGACTTTGGGCAGCAGGGTGGCTTCCACCTGGACGCCCCGGTAATACTCCGGCTTGCCCTTCTGGAGGCCGCAGCCCAGCACGTGGGACACGGTCATGCCGGTGATGCCGATGTCCATCATAGCCTTCTTCAGCGCCTCAAACCGGGACTCCTTGCAGAGGATTTCCACCTTGGTGAACTTGGGAGATTCGCCGGAGAACACGGGCTGTTTTTTCACCGGCACGGCTTCGGCGGCAGGGACGGTGCCGGTCACCATAACGGGCTCCTCCTGGTCCAGAGCGGCGGTGTCCGGCAGCATGGCGTACCCGGCGTAAGCGGTGAGCAGTCCGTGCTCGGAAATGTCCAGGCCCACCAGTTCGTCCTCAGGATCCGCCCGAAGTCCCATGGTGTGCTTGATGATCTGGAACACCAGGGTGATGACCACCGCCACGTAGGCCGCCACGGAAACCACCCCCAGCAGCTGGATTCCCAAAAGCCCCAAGCCGCCTCCGTAGAACAGGCCGGGCTGGGTGGAGGTGCCTGTGGCGAACAGGCCGGTCAAGATAGTGCCCAAGGCCCCGCAGACGCAGTGGACGGAAATGGCCCCCACCGGGTCGTCGATCTTGGCCACCTTGTCGAAGAACTCAATAGAGAGCACCATCACCAGGCCGCAGATCAGGCCGATGAAGAAGGCGCCCACCGGGGAAACCGCGTCGCACCCGGCGGTGATGCCCACCAGGCCAGCCAGGGCGGCGTTGTACACCATGGAGACGTCAGGCTTTTTGTACCGCGCCCAGGTAAACACCAGGGCGGCGCAGCAGGCCACAGCGGCGGACAGGTTGGTGTTGAAGAATACCAGTCCGGCCCGCTCAATCAGCTGGTCGGAATCCATGCCCACCGTGGAGGCGCCGTTGAAGCCAAACCAGCAGAACCAGAGAATGAACACCCCCAAAGCGGCGGCGGTCAGGTTGTGGCCCAGAATGGCCCGGGGCTTGCCGTCCTTGTCATACTTGCCGATGCGGGGCCCCAGGATCTTGGCGCCAATCAGGGCACAGACGCCTCCCACCATGTGCACCGCCGTGGAACCTGCAAAGTCGTGGAAGCCCAGCTGGGCAAGCCAGCCGCCGCCCCAGATCCAGTGGCCGGACACGGGGTAGATAATCAGGGAGATGGCCGCGGAGTAAACGCAGTAGGCGCTGAATTTGGTGCGCTCCGCCATGGCACCGGAAACAATGGTGGCGGAGGTGGCACAGAACACCGTCTGGAACACCGCGTAAGCCCACAGGGGAACTCCTGGAGGAAGGATGTGGCTGTAATCCCCCAGGATCAGGGGGGCGATGGTACCGAACAGAGCGGTGCCGCTGCCGAACATAATCCCGAAGCCCACCAGCCAGAAGGCTGGGGTGCCGATGCAGAAATCCATCAGGTTTTTCATCAGGATGTTGCCTGTGTTCTTGGCCCGGGTAAAGCCTGCCTCGCACATGGAGAAGCCCGCCTGCATAAAGAACACCAGGGCGGCACCCACCAGGACCCAAATCGTGTTGACTGCGCTGAATTCCATGAGAAACCACTTCTTTTCTTGAGAGATATCTATGTGAAGCGGCATTGCCGCTGATCGCCCCGGGAAAGCAAAAAAGCGCCTTGAAAGGTACTGATGACCTTTCAAGGCGCCTTTGCCCCGTTCTATTCCGGCAGAAAAACATTCCTTGCGGGAAAGCAGCTTCGCTTTCCACAGTGGGCATTATACACCCGGCCAAAAACGGTTGTCAAGTTTTTTTGCATGATTTTATCCGACTTGCTTCAAATACAGCGTTTTATCCGAATAATTTTTTAAAAACAGCGTAACTTCCGTGATATTTTGCAGGAATCAGACAAGCATCCTGCAAAATAGATCTCTCTCTTCCTCCACTTCCGCCTTCCCTTCAAACCGTCTGGAGAAATGCGTCGAAAGGGCCAGCTTTTTCTCGCATCCCGCCTTGACAGGCTTCCAACCCTGTTATATTATAATAAGTAAGCAGCTGTATTCGCTTAAAATTTTGGACAAATGGAGGAGTTTGCGATGAGAATTTATGTTGCTGCCAACGCTTTCCGGGATGGCAACGGCACCCAGGAAAGACCCTTCAAGCACATCAACGACGCCGCGAAAATCGCCCAGCCCGGCGACGAAGTTCTGGTGGGACCCGGCATATACCGGGAGTATGTAGACCCCCAGAACGCCGGCACCGAGGACGCCCGGATCACCTACCGGAGCGTGGAGCCCCTGGGAGCCATCATCACCGGCGCCGAGGTCATCAAGGGCTGGGAGCCCT
Source organism: uncultured Clostridia bacterium (assembly GCA_944376265.1). Classification (GTDB taxonomy): domain Bacteria; phylum Bacillota; class Clostridia; order Oscillospirales; family Acutalibacteraceae; genus Acutalibacter. The sequence goes on from CALWCD010000008.1 coordinate 8,873, forward strand.
ATGAGGGCAACACCTGGGTCTGCCGGGTGGCAAACGGCATTTTCGGCGACTACAACCCCTACACCACCTATGTGTACGGCGACTGGTACTTTGCCGGCCGCAGCAAGCACACCGGCTGTGTCTACCTCAACGACAAGGCCCTGTACGAGGCCGGCAGCATTGAGGAATGCGTCAAGGGCGAAGTGTACAAGTGCTCTTGGGAGCCGGAAGCCAGCACCTATAAGTGGTATGCCCAGCAGGACGGGGACTACACCGTGATCTACGGCAACTTCCAGGGCAAGAACCCCAACGAGGAGAACGTGGAGATCAACGTGCGCCGGGAGTGCTTCATGCCTTCCAAGACAGGCGTTGGCTACATCACCGTCACCGGCTTCAACATCAACAAGGCCGCCACCACCTGGGCCCCTCCCGCCGCCTATCAGGACGGCATGATCGGCCCCCACTGGTCCAAGGGCTGGATCATTGAGGACTGCGAGATCAGCAACTCCAAGTGCGCCGGTATCTCTCTGGGCAAGTACCTGGACCCCGACAACGACCATTACTTCACCTACAAGCATGTCAAGTCTCCCACTCAGATGGAGCGTGACGCTGTGTGCCGCGGTCAGTATCACGGCTGGCTGAAAGAGAACGTGGGCAGCCACATCGTGCGCCGCTGCAACATCCACAACTGCGAGCAGGGCGGCATCATCGGCCGTATGGGCGCTGTGTTCTCCATCATCGAGGACAACCATATCCACCACATCAACAACATGATGGAGCTGGGCGGCGCCGAGATCGCCGGCATCAAGCTCCACGCCGCCATCGACGTGATCTTCCGCCGCAACTGGATCCACGACTGCACCATGGGCATCTGGTGCGACTGGGAGGCTCAGGGCACCCGGATCACCCAGAACGTGCTGTACAACAACCAGAAGCCTGCGTTTGCCGACCGTCTGAAGGGCGGCATGATGAGCCAGGATATCTTCGTGGAAGTGAGCCACGGTCCCACCCTGATCGACAACAACATCCTTCTGTCCGACGCCACTCTGCGGTTCGCCACTCAGGGCGTGGCCATGGTCCACAACCTGATCTGCGGCGCTCTCACCTGTGTGGGCGGCGGCACCTATCCCCGGTATACTCCCTACCACATTCCCCACCGCACCGAAGTCATGGGCTTCATGACCTTCCTCCACGGCGACGACCGGTTCTACAACAACATCTTCGTCCAGAAGTGGCCCGGTGATCCCATCATCACCCCCCACGACAGCGACGACGGCCACGACGAGGAAAACCGGGAAGTGGGCACCCATGTGTGGGACGAGTACCCCACCTACGAGGAGTGGATCGCTCAGTTCGACATGGACTCTGAGACTCCCAACATGATGAAGCTGGCTCCCGCTCACGACTCCCACCTGCCTGTGTGGTCCAAGGGCAACGTGTACTTTAACGGCGCCAAGGCTTGGAAGCACGAGGAGGACGGCCTGGTGGACAACGACCATCAGGTGACGGTGGAGATCGCCGAGAAGGACGGCAAGCCTGTGCTGACCACCAACGTGTACGACTTCCTGGAAGGCTTCAAGGATGAGATGGTGTACACCGGCACCCTGGGCAAGGCCTTCGAGCCGGAAGAGTACTACGAGAATCCCGATGGCACTCCCATCACCTTCGACCGGGACTACTTCGGCGAGCATCGCGGCGCCGACGTGATCCCCGGCCCCTTTGCCGCCAAGGAAGACGCTGGCAAAAACCTTTGGTAATAGACTTCCCTTTGCAACCTGCCGGGACTGGTTCTCTCTGGAAAGAGGGGCCGGTCCCGGCCCTTTTTTTGCCCGGCAGTTCCCTGGAAGGTAGACGGAACCGCTCCGGCGTGGTACAATGTTCGGAGAAAAAATGGGAACGGCGTCGTCCCTGGGAAGGCGCCGTCCTCTTTGAGAGGAGATCCTTGCCGTGACGCCTTACGAACACTCCACAGCCTCCCTGCTGGGACGGCTGCAGCCGCCTCAAGGTCCGGTGGACGTAGTCCTGGACACAGACACCGCCAACGAGGTGGACGACCAATTCGCCCTGTCCTACCTGCTGGCCTCCCCGGAAAAACTCCGGGTAAAGGCCCTGTACGCCGCCCCTTTCTTTAACGAAAATTCCACCGGTCCCAAGGACGGCATGGAGAAAAGCTGCCAGGAGATCCTGCGGCTGCTGGAGCTGGCCGGGTTTTCCTCTTTCCGGGACCGTGTGTTTCCCGGCTCCACCGGCTACCTGCCCGACGAGGCCACCCCGGTGGTCTCCCCCGCCGCCCAGGACCTGGCTCAAAGGGCCATGGAGTATTCCCCAGAACGGCCCCTGTACGTGGCAGCCATTGGGGTGCTGACCAACGTGGCCTCCGCCTTGCTGCTGGAACCTGCCATTGCGGAGAGGATTGTCCTGGTGTGGCTGGGAGGCCACGCCTGGGACTGGCCCCACAACCGGGAGTTCAACGCCCAGCAGGACGTGGCCGCCGCCAGGGTGGTGTTTGGCAGCGGCGCGGCTGTGGTGCAGCTGCCCTGCATGGGAGTAGTGTCCGCTTTTCGGGTCAGTGACCCGGAGCTGCGCCAGCACCTCTGGGGCAAGAACGCCCTGTGCAACTACCTGGTGACCCTGGTGGAGGAATCCCAGAAGGCAGCGGGAGCCGGCCCCTGCTGGACAAGGCCCATCTGGGACGTGACCGCGGTGGCATGGCTGCTGGGAGGCTTTACGGAAGACCGCCTGGAAGCCAGACCCATTTTCCAGTACGACCACCATTACAGCTTTGATAAAACACGTCCTCCCATGGCGTACGTGTACTACATCCATCGGGACGAGCTGTTCCAGGACCTGTTTGAAAAGCTGGCCTTATTGGGAGGGGAGCCGCTGTGATGGGTCGCTGTTTGAAGAAAGCTGCCTCCTTTGTGAAGGGAGAGGTGGTCCTCACCGCGGCGGTGCTGCTGGCGGTGATCTCCGCCTTCTTTGTCCCGCCCAGCCCCGCTTACGTTTCCTACATCGATTGGGATACCCTGGCCCTCCTCTTCGGGCTGATGGCGGTGATGAAAGGCTTTCAGAAGGAGGGGCTCTTTGAATTTCTGGGCACCGCCCTGCTGAAGCGGATCTACGGCACCCGGGCCATGCTGGCGGTGCTGGTGTTCCTGCCCTTTGTGTGCAGCATGGTCATCACCAACGACGTGTCCTTGATCACCTTTGTGCCCTTCGGCATTGCGGTGCTGAAACTCTCCCGGCGGGAGCCCTTGGTGGTGCCCATGGTAGCCATGCAGACCCTGGCCGCCAACCTGGGCAGCATGCTCACCCCCATGGGCAACCCCCAGAATCTGTACCTGTACTCCCAGTCCGGCATGAGCTTCTGGGAGCTCTGCGGCACCATGCTGCCCTATGTGGCCCTGTCCGGAGTGTGCTTAGGCATCATGCTCTTTCTGGGAAGCTCTCACGGCATCCGGCAGCTCCCCGTCCAGGCGAAGCTGGGCAGCCCCGTCAACCTGGGCTGGTGCGCCGCCGGTTTTCTCCTGTGCCTGCTGGGAATCTTCAACCTGGTGCCTCCCCTGGCCATTGCGGCGGTGGTGCTGGTGTTCCTGCTGTTCAAGGACCGGCAGCTGCTAAAGTCGGTGGACTACTCCCTGCTGGGAACCTTTGTGGCTTTCTTTGTGTTCATCGGAAACCTGTCGGCCATCTCCTGGTTCCAGGACCTGCTGGTGTCCGCCCTGGAAGGCCGGGTGGCCGCCATTTCCGTCATTGCCAGCCAGGTTATCAGCAACGTGCCGGCAGCGCTGCTGCTTTCCGGCTTCACCCAGGACTGGAGCGCCCTGCTGGTGGGGTGCAACATTGGAGGCCTTGGCACCCTGATCGCCTCCATGGCCAGCCTGATCTCCTACAAACAGGTGGCCCGGGAATACCCCCAGAAGCGGCGGACTTACTTCCTTTGGTTCACCGTGAGCAACCTGTGCTTCCTGGCCCTGCTCCTGCTGGAGTACGCCCTGATCCAGTGGCTGTTCTGAGGAAAAAGAGGATAAGTCCACTAAACCGGACAGTAAATTTCCCAGCGTTAAATTTTTGTAAAAAACTGAAAAAATAACTTGTGCTTTTGTAAAGTCCCCCGTATAATGGATTTGTAAGTATTAAAAATGCGAAAAAACGCAAGGAGAATGGTCATGGATCTCGCCGGAAAAGGCACTGCCGCGGTCAGTCTCTCGAAACGGGAGTTTTACAAAGAGACACATTAGCACGGCTCAGCGCCGCTGCCCTAGGCAGCAGGTGCCGGTCGTGCTTTTCTTTTTGCGGAACAAGTGAACGGTCCTTTCCGGCAATGACATTTAGAAAGAAGGGGAAATTGAGGTATGACGATCACGAATTTATTGATGCTGCTGGGCGGCCTGGGGCTCTTCCTGTACGGGATGCAGATGATGGGCTCCGGCTTGGAGGCCGCGGCAGGCAACCGGATGAAACGCATTTTGGAACGCCTTACGTCCAACCCCATTTTGGGCGTGCTGGTGGGCGGTGTCATCACCGCTGTGATACAGTCCTCCTCTGCTACCACGGTAATGGTGGTGGGCTTTGTAAACTCCGGCATGATGACGCTGCGCCAAGCCGTGTGGGTGATCATGGGCGCCAACATCGGCACCACCATCACCGGCCAGCTCATCGCCTTGGACGTGGGCGCTATTGCCCCGCTGTTCGCCTTTATCGGCGTGGTGATGGTGGTGTTCATCAAGAAGCAGTCTGTCCGATATTACGGACAGATCATCGCCGGCTTGGGCATCCTGTTCATCGGCATGGACATGATGAGCTCCTCCATGGCGCCGTTGCGTGAGTCGGAAGCTTTCGTCAACCTGCTCACCCAGTTCAGCAACCCTGTGCTGGGCATTTTGGCCGGCACGATCTTCACGGCCATCATCCAGTCCTCTTCTGCCTCGGTGGGCATTTTGCAAGCCTTGGCCAGCAGCGGGGTGATTGGCCTGTCCAATGCGGTGTTTGTGTTGTTCGGTCAGAACATCGGCACTTGCATTACGGCGGTGTTGGCCTCTGTGGGCACCAGCCGCAACGCCAAGCGCACCACCATCATTCACTTGATGTTCAACATTTTCGGCACCATCCTGTTCACCGTCATTTGCATCTTCTCGCCCCTCACCGACTGGGTATCCAGCTGGACCCCGGGCAAACCCTCGGCCCAGATCGCCAATATGCACACCCTGTTCAATGTGGTGACCACCCTGCTGCTGCTGCCCTTCGGCACCTATCTTGCCAAGCTTGCCACCCGCATCCTGCCTGAGAAGCCCACCGAGGCTGCGGAGAGCGGCGTGCATCAGCTGCTGTATATCAAGCCGGTGGACCAGCTGTCCGCGGAACACCATGTGGGCACTTCCGCCATTGTGCTCAACGGCGTCCAGCACGAGCTGGCCCGCATGGCGGAAATGGTGCTGAAAAATGTGGACGAAAGCTTCCAGGCTGTTCTGGAGGGCACTCCCGCCAGGCTGGAACAGGTGGAGGAAACCGAGGAGTACATCGACTATTTGAACCAGCAGATTTCCCGGTATATCTCCCACATTATCGTGTTCGAGACCAACGCTCAGGACTCGGAGCAGGTGAGCGCTTTCTTCAAGATCTCCGGCAACCTGGAACGCATCGGCGACCATGCGGTAAATATCTGCGAGTACACCCAGCTGCTGGAACAGAAGCACATCAGCTTTTCCCAGAAGGCAAAAACAGAGATCCAGGCCATGCGGGAAACCAGTGTGGAGGCTATCCGGTCCCTGGGCGACATGAGCCGGCTGGAGCCCGACGCGCTGAAATCCATTGAGGGCTTCGAGCAGAAGATCGACGACATGACCTTGGAATTCCGGCAGAACCAGATGATCCGCCTGCGTGACGGAAGCTGCTCCGACGAGGCATGTACACTCTATTCCGAGATGCTCACCGATTTCGAGCGGATTGGCGACCACATTCTCAACATTGGCCAGGAGCTGAGCCCCAAAAACGCTGTGCCCGTAAAAGCGTAACACTTTCACAGAAGCTAAAGCGCGCCGCAAAGTCACGAATTTTGCGGCGCGCTTTTTTGCGTATTCGGGAAAACATTGGGCACACTACCAGCGTAACACGCTTGGAAAGGGGAACCACTATGATTGAAGAAGATACTATCAAACTGCTGCGGGAGTGCAACGCGGGGATCAAAATGGGAGTGAGCTCCATTGACGAGGTGCTGCCCAAAGTGAAAGACAGCGCCCTGCGAAACTCCCTGGAAAAAAGCCGGTCCGCCCACGGAAAGCTGGGGGATGAAACCCACGCCATGCTGGCCCGGTACGGGGATCAGGGGAAAGAGCCCAGTCCCATGGCCAAAGGCATGTCCTGGGTAAAGACCAATGTGATGCTCACCCTGGAGGAAAGCGACAAAACCGTGGCAGACCTGATCACCGACGGGTGCAACATGGGGGTAAAGTCCCTGAGCCGTTACCTGAACCAGTACGAGGCGGCGGAAGAACAGGCCAAGGACATTGCCAAACGGCTTATCGGGCTGGAGTCCCACCTGATCCAGGACGTGCAGCCCTATCTGTAAGCATGTTTCCAGGGGCCCCAGCGTATACTGAGGCAGAAGGAACTCCGGCACCTGCCTGAAAGGATGGAATCCCATGATCAAGTTGAAACCGCTTTTGGTCAGCCTGCTGCTCAGTCTGGGCACGGGCGGCCTTTCTGCGCTGCTCACCCGCGGCTCCATGGAGCGCTACGGCAGCCTGAACCAGCCTCCCCTCTCTCCCCCGGGATGGGTGTTCCCGGTGGTGTGGACCATCCTTTTCACCCTGATGGGCATTGCCGCCTATCTGGTGTGGATGCGGGACAGCACCGGCCGCAACGGCGCCCTGGCGTTGTACGGGGTCCAGCTGGTGTTCAACTTTATCTGGCCCCTGCTGTTTTTCAACCTGCAAAACTACGCCCTGGCCTTTTTCTGGCTGCTGGCCCTGTGGGTACTCATCCTGCTGACCACCCTGCGGTTTTTCAAAGAGACTCCCGCCGCGGGCTGGCTGATGGTCCCCTACCTGGTCTGGGTGGCCTTCGCCGGTTACCTCAACGCCGGAGTGTGGCTGCTAAACCCCCTCTGATGAAAAAATCGCTGTGCGCTTTTCACGCACAGCGATCTTTTTGTCTTATGTTCTCTCTGCCCGGGGCAGCCACCGGTCCAGCTTGTCCAAAGCAGTCCGCAGGGGATGATACAACAACAGCGCCAGCATAAAATTCCCCCCGGCATGGACCAGGTCAAAGGTAAAGCCGCTGATGATCCAAGCGATCACCATGGAAACGCCCCCCATGGGCAGGTACACCAAAGAGCAAAGGCTTCCAAAAGCCAGGCCGAACAGCCCGGAAAACACCGCCCACTGCCAGGATCGCTTCATCCAGCGGAACAGCCAGACAAGGACCGCCAGCAGAGGCCACACGTACAGGTACATCAGCCACCACAGACCAAAGCCGTAGAGCACCCCTTCCAACAGAAGGAACACCCCCAGGCCGCCGATTACCTGCCGGCGGAACACCAGGGTGAACAGAATGGTCAGCAGGCTGACAAGCTCCACGTTGGGCAGGAAAGCCAACGCCTCTTTGGACACCACCATCACCGTGCCCATCATGGCCATCAGGCACAGGGAGGTGAGCCGCGTCTTCATCAATAGCCCACCGTAAAGGTGAACTCAAAGGCGTCGCCGTCGGAGATCTCCGTGTCGTCCACGCCGTAATTCCACATCTGGCCGCCCTTGGTCAGGCACCACCACTCCTTGTTGGCGTTGTCCACAGTCTCACCGTCCACGGTTTTGACAAACAGGCCGTAGCTGCTCTCTTCCCCGGCGATAAGGCCCTCTGCTTCCAGGGCTTCCCGCAGGTTTGCCGCCTGGGTGGTGATGGTGAAATCTTTGGTGGTGCCGTCCTTGTGCACCACCTGGAAGGTGATCTCCTTTTCCTGGGCGTCTTCCTGGGAGGCGTTTTCTTTCCCTGTCTCGTCCCCCACGCTGGATTCAGACTCCAGCTGGGAAGTTTCCGACGCGGCACCGCTCTCAGTGGCGCTCTCCTGCGAGGCGCTTTCCTGCGCCTGGGAGACGGTGCTGCTGGACTGGGTGGAAGCGTCGTTCCCGCAGCCGGCCAGCATGGACAAAACCAGGACCAGGCTGAAAAGCAGCGCGGCGCCCCGGCGGAACATGTTTGTGTGTTTCATTGTGTACAACCTCATTTCTAAAACTTAGATTTGAGGGACGGCGCCTCTTTTTCAGGCGCTCTGGCGCAAACGCTCTGAAAAAGGGGCAGGAAGCTGAGGCCGGAACGCATCCAGCCTTTCCTGTACCATGCGCCAAGAACCCGTGGCTTTGGTACGGCCTATCCGGGCAAGTCTTCCGGCTCAGGCATACAAACGGGGCGCTTCACCTTCCCGGCCCAAAGGGCCAGTGGCAGCAAAGAAGCCGGGAAATCATGTCCCAGCTTCCGGAAGCGTCCCTCTGCCATCACGGCGACGGGTTCGCCGGGGATTCTCACCCCGTTCCTGTGTTCGGCCGCGGAGTCGTTCCGCGGACACCCGGAGTCCCAACGGGGCCTATCATACCCCACTCCAGGCAGTTTGTCAATTATCCCAGGCCAAATACTCTGGCGGCCGAGGCAATGAGAAAGCACAAAACCATGCCGAAGGCCGTGGGAAGCAGGCAGGAAAACACCGTCCACCCCAGGCTTTTGGTCTCCTTCCAAATGGTCCAGCAGGTGGTGGAGCAGGGCCAGTGGAACAGGGAAAACACCATGACGCACAGTGCCGTCACCCAGGTCCAGCCGTTCTCCCCAAGCAGCGTCCCCAGAGCGGAAAGGTCGCTCATCTCCACCAGCGCGCCCTGGGACAGGTAGATCATCAGCAGCAGGGGCAGCACCAGCTCGTTGGCGGGCAGAGCCAGGAGAAACGCCAGAAGGATCACCCCGTCCAGGCCCAGCAGCCGGGCAAAGGGGTCCAGTCCGCCGGCGCACCAGGTCAGCAGGCTCACTCCGTTCCAGGTCAGGTTACCCAAGCACCAGATGACCACCCCTGCCGGAGCCGCCACTGCCGCCGCCCTCCCCAGCACGTACAGAGTGCGGTCCAGCACGGAACGGGCCAGCACCTTTCCCACCTGGGGACGGCGGTAGGGGGGCAGCTCCAGGGCAAAGGAGGAGGGCATGCCCCGGAGCAGGGTTTGGGAAAGCAGCCGGGAGGCCGCCAACGTCATGGCAAAGGAGAGCAGCAGCAAGCCCGCCAGAAACAGAGCTTCCACCCCTCCCCCCGCCGCCCCGAAAAACAGGGCGATCATGGTGATGAGCAGGGGGAGCCTTCCGTTGCAGGGGGTAAAGCTGTTGGTGAGCAGGGCGATGAGCCGCTCCCGAGGGGAGTCGATAATCCGGCAGCCCACCACCCCGGCGGCGTTGCAGCCAAACCCCATGCAGGTGGTGAGGGCCTGTTTCCCGCAGGCGCCGCAGCTCTGGAAGCAGCGGTCCAGGTTATAGGCCACCCGGGGCAGATAGCCCAGGTCCTCCAGCAGGGTGAACAGAGGGAAAAAGATGGCCATGGGAGGCAGCATTACCGCCACCACCCAGGACAAGGTGGTGTAGGCGCCGTCCAGCACCACCCCGGTCACCCAGGCCGGGGCGCTCCACAGGGCGAACAGCTCCCGGAGCCACGCCCCCACCCAGGAGAATCCCTGGCTCAGCAGCTGGGAAGGCACGTTTGCCCCCACCATGGTCAGCCACAGGATGCCCAGCAGCAGCAGAGCCATCACAGGGAAAGCGGTCCATTTGCCGGTGAACAGCCGGTCCAGCCGCCTGTCCCGGGGACTGTATCCCCGCTCCAGGCCTGTGACGGTCCTCCGGGCCAGCTCCCGGGCGTGGTCGGCCAGCGCCCCTGCGATGGCGTCGGAAAACTCCTGGGGCGACTGTTCCTGCCACAGCTCCTCCAATATTTCTAAAATTCCCCGCTCCTCCTCCGGCACAGGCTGTTCCCCCTCCAAAAGCCGCAGGGAAAGCCAGCGGGCGGGGACATCTGTTCTCCACCGGCTCACCAGAGGCTGGAGCCGGTCCAAGGCCCCTTCCACAGGCTGGGGATAGGGTATGTAGCGGGCCTCCCGCTCCTCTGTTTCCTCGGTGGCAGCGGCCATCAGCCGGGAAAGGCCTTTGCCGCTGCGGGCGGCGCACCCCACTACCGGCACCCCCAGCAGACCGGAAAGCTTCTCCAGGTCCACCCACACCCCTTTGCGCTTGGCCTCGTCCAGCAGGTTGACGCACACCACCGCCTTGGGGGTGATCTCCAGCACTTGCAGCACCAGGGACAAGCCCCGCTCCAAACAGGTGGCGTCACACACCACAATTACGGAGTCCGCTTCCCCGGAACAGAGAAACTCCCGGGCAGCCCGCTCCTCCGCCGTGGAGGACAGCAGAGACACACACCCCGGAAGGTCCATCAGCCGGTACTCCTCCCCCTCAAATTTGCACCGGCCTTGGGCGTTGGTCACGGTTTTGCCCGCCCAGTTTCCCGTGTGCTGACGCAGACCCGTCAAGGCGTTGAACACGGTGCTTTTCCCCACATTGGGGTTGCCCGCCAGGGCAATGGTCCTGCCTTCCGGCTCTATGGAATTCCCCACAGGATCACCCTCCTCGCTGAGTTTTCAGAAAAAACGTCCGGCCGGGTCCTCCCCTGCCGGACGCTCCCTACAGGGGCCGAACCTTCACCAGCCGGGCATCCCGCCGGCGAAGAGCCACCACCGCCCCGCGAACGCTATAGGCGCTGGGGTCCCCCAAAGGGCTGTTTCCCAGGCAGCTTACCTGGGCCCCGGTGACGAACCCCAAATCCTGCAGCCGGCGGCGCATGGGCCCCTGAGCGGAGAGCTCCTCCACCAGGGCCCGGCCACCGGCCCGCAGTTGATCGAGACTTGTGCCTTCCTCCATTTTCCTCCCTCCCCGCCAAAGGGGAATGCCCCTTTACGCCACTCTATTCCCCCGGGCAAAAAAGTGTGACACAGGCAGGAAATTCCTTTGGAAAAAGGCGCCGGGTTTATTGACATATGTTCAAAACAGGTGTATGATATCGTTTGGTAAATTGTGCGGAAGGAGGGAGCTGTTTGGCCAGACCAAGCAAATGCCGGAGCATCTGCTCCATGCCCCAGGTGACGGAGTTTTTTCCCGTTTCCAAAACCCCGAAAGAGCCTGTGGTTCTGGGTGTGGACGCCTACGAAGTGATACGGCTGTTGGACTACAAGCACTTTACCCAAGAGCAGTGCGCGGCGCGGATGAACATTTCCCGCACCACGGTTACGCGGATCTACGAGGAGGGGCGCCGGCAGGTTGCCCAAGCCCTGGTAGAAGGCCGCCCTCTGGTCATCCAGGGAGGCGACGTGATGATCTGCACCGCCCCCCGGCCGGAATGCGCCGGGGAACCTCATTGCTGCCACAGGCAGGGAAAGGAAGAATGACATGAAGATTTTGGTGATCGGCGGCGTGGCTGCAGGCACAAAAGCAGCTGCCAAATGTAAGCGGGAGAACCGGGCCGACCAGGTGATGGTCATCACCAAGAGCGCGGACATCTCCTACGCGGGCTGCGGGCTGCCCTATTACGTGGGGGGCTCCATTCAGGACAAGGCCGAGCTCATTGTGAACACACCCCAGAAGTACCAGGGCCTCACCGGCGTGGAAGTGCGCACCCTGCGGGAGGCCACCCATGTAGACCCCGCTGCCAAGAAGGTCACGGTGAAGAACCTGGAAAACGGCCAGGAGGAGATCTACGACTACGACAAGCTTATTGTGGCCACCGGCGCTTCCGCGGTGAAGCCTCCCATCCCCGGGGTGGACCTGCCCGGCGTGTTCCCCATGCGGGCTCCCGAAGACGCCATCACCATGCGGGATTACCTGACCCAGCAGGAGGTGAAAAAGGCCGTGGTCATCGGCGGCGGCTTCATCGGCCTGGAGCTGGCGGAAAACCTAGTGGACCGGGGCGTCTCCGTCACTGTGGTGGAAGTGGCCTCCCAGCTGATGCCCGGCGTGCTGGACCCCGAAATGGCCGGCTACGCCAAGCGCCACCTGCAGCAGCAGGGCGTGCGGGTGCTCACCGGCACTAAGGCCCAGGCCATTCTGGGCGAGGGCGGCGTCACCGGAGTACAGACAGAGAACGGCCTGCTTCCCTGCGGCGTGGTGGCCCTGTCCGCCGGCATCCGTCCCAACACCGCCTTCCTGAACGACACCGGCATGGAGATGTTCAAGGGCACCATCCTGGTGGACGAGCAGCTGCGCACCAGCGTGGCGGACATCTACTCCGCCGGCGACTGCGCCATGGTGACGAACCGTCTCACCGGCAAGCCCCAGTGGTCCCCCATGGGCTCCTCCGCCAACCTGGAAGGCCGCACCCTGGCCCTGGGCCTTAACGGCAAGGGCAAGAAATATCCCGGGGTGCTGGGCACCGGCGTGGTGAAGCTCCCCGGCCTCAACTGCGGCCGCACCGGCTTGACGGAAGCCGCCGCCCGGGAAGCCGGCTACGACGTGGAGACCGTGCTGGCTGTCACCGACGACAAGGCCCATTACTATCCCGGCGCCTCCTTCTTCCTGACCAAGCTCATTGCCGACAAGGGCACTCACCAGCTGCTGGGCGTGCAGGTGCTGGGCGCCGGCGCGGTGGACAAGATGGTGGACATCGCCGTTATGGGCATGTCCATGAACGCCAAGCTGGAGGACTTTGAGAACCTGGACTTCGCCTACGCTCCTCCCTTCTCCACCGCCATTCATCCCTTTGTGCAGGCGGTATATATTCTGCAGAACAAGCTTTCCGGGGACATGCAGAGCATGACTCCTGCTCAGTATGCCAACGGCGAGGCCGAGGGCTACAAGGTCATCGACGTGAATCCCCAGCCCACCATCCGGGGCGCTGTGTTCGTAGACCTGGCCAAGGTGAACGGTCCCCTGGAAGGCATTGGCAAGGACGAGAAGCTGCTGCTGGTGTGCGGCCGGGGCAAGCGCGCTTACTTCCTCCAGAACCGGTTGAAGTTCTACGGGTATGAGAACACCCTGGTGCTGGAAGGCGCCACCACCTTTAACGAGGTGCGGGTGAAGGCTCCTGGAGCCACCGTACCCCCCGAGGAAGTCACCCGGGTGAAGGGTCTGGGCTTCCTGTGGGACAAGAACACTCCCGACTGCTTCAATGGCCGGGTGATCACCCGCAACGGCAAGATCACCGCTGACGAGATGCGGGCCATCACCGAGGCTGCCGAGCGCTTCGGCAACGGCCAGGTGGCCATGACCTCCCGCCTCACCATTGAAATTCAGCATGTGCCTTTCGACAACATCGAGCCTCTCCGGGAACTGCTGGCCCAAAGCGGTTTGGAGACCGGCGGCACTGGCTCCAAGGTGCGTCCTGTGGTCTCCTGCAAGGGCACTACCTGCCAGTACGGCCTCATCGACACCTTCGCCCTCAGCGAGGAGATCCACGAGCGGTTCTACCACGGCTACAACGGGGTGAAGCTCCCCCACAAGTTCAAGATCGCCGTGGGCGGCTGCCCCAACAACTGCGTCAAGCCCGACCTGAACGACCTGGGCGTTATCGGCCAGAAAGTGCCTCTCATCGACCTGGACAAGTGCCGCGGCTGCAAGGTGTGCCAGGTGGAGAACGCCTGCCCCATCAACGTGCCTGTGGTGAAGGACGGAAAAGTGGTCATCGACGACAACGCCTGCAACCACTGCGGGCGCTGCGTGGGCAAGTGCCCCTTCAAGGCTCTGGAGGGCTTCACCAGCGGCTACCGGATCTTCATTGGCGGACGCTGGGGCAAGAAGGTTGCCCGGGGCCGTTACTTGGAAAAGGTGTTCACCGACAAGGAGGAAGTGATGCAGGTTATTGAGAAGGCCATCCTCCTGTTCCGTGAGCAGGGCAAGACCGGCGAACGTTTTGCCGACACCGTGGAACGCCTTGGCTTCGAAAACGTGCAGGAACAGCTTCTCTCCAACGACCTGCTCCAGCGCAAGGAAGAAAACCTGAAGCTGGACGTGAAGGGCGGCGCCACCTGCTAAGCAGCGTGACGCTGCACCCTAGTCGCGAACTGCGGCTTCGCCGCAGAAGCTTTCTTAAACCGGCAGGCTCGCCGCCCGCGTTTGTGGCGCGGGGATGGGTTGGGCTTGGCTCCGGGCGTGACGCTGCACCCCAGCCGCGAACTGGGGCTTCGCCGCAGAAGCTTTCTTAAACCGGCAGGCTCGCCGCCCGCGCTGAAAGTATAGCGTGGTTATGAGCTGGCTTTGGCCGTGACGCTGCATTCCAACCGCCCGCTGGGGCTGGCGCACCAGCGGGGACGAAAGGGAAAACCTTGGCGCCCATGTTTCCACAAACCCGTGAGACAGCAGAAGAGAGGACCGCAAAAACGGCCCTCTCTTTTTGCATCCGGCAATTCTGCAAGTTACCTCAATTGCATCCTACAACTCCATGGGGTATAATAAAGGTCAGAAATCAAGCGGAACCCAGCAGGAAGGAGACAGTATGGAAAAATACGTGAGGGACTCCTACACCGAGCAGGTGCAGATCCTGTCCCAATCCAGTTTAAACGGTTACAAGCGGCTGTTTGGCGGACGGCTGATGGAATGGATCGATGTGGTGGCCGGGGTGGTGGCCCGGCGTCACTCCAACCGGAACGTGACCACTGCCGCAGTGGACAATCTCCGGTTCGAGGGCCCTGCCTACGGCAACGAGACCATTGTGCTGTGCGGGTATATCACCTACACCGGCAGGACCTCCATGGAGGTGTGCGTGCGCACCTATGTGGAAGAGCTCAGCGGGAACAAGCGGCTCATCAACGTGGCTTACCTGGTGATGGTTGCCCTGGACGAGAACGAGCACCCTGTGGAAGTGCCCCGGCTGGTGCTGGCCACCGAAGGGGAACGTCGGGAGTGGGAGGCCGCCCAGGAGCGCACCCGTCTGCGCAAAGAACGCCGCCAGATGGAACGGCGTGCCGGGATGATGTAAAACAGCATATTAAAAAGAGGCTGTCGCGCTTGCAGCAGCCTCTTTTGTCATGTTCGCAGTTTTTGAAAAAATTCCTGAAGCAGTTGTTTCGCTTCCGCCTCGTAAAAGCCGCGGTAAACCTCCGGCCGGTGGCTGTATGGCAGTGAAAACAGGTCCATGGCCGTGCCGCAGCAGCCTGCGCGCTCATCGTCCACCCCGTAGACCACCCGGTCCACGTGGGCGTTGATGACAGCGCCGGTGCACATGGGGCAGGGCTCCAGGGTCACGTACAGTTCGCAGCCGGTAAGCCGCCAGGTGCCCAACGTGCGGCAGGCCTGGGAAATGGCCTCCAGCTCCGCGTGGGCCAGGGCGTTTTTCCCTGCCTCCCGGCGGTTTCGGCCTTCCCCGATAACCTTGCCGTCCTTGACCACCACGGCTCCCACGGGGACTTCCCCGGCCTGGGCTGCTTCCTCCGCCAAACGGAGCGCCCGAAGCATGAATTCCTTTTTAGGGAGAAATACCGGTTCCAGCATCATAGGACAAAGAACATGCTGGCCGTGTAAACCAGGACAATGGCCACCATTACCCAGAACAGGGGTGCCCGGACCATGACCACAGCGCTTTCTCCTGCTCCCAGAGGCTGGGCAGGCCCGTCATATCGGGGAGAACGGTAGGAGATAAACATGTCCCGCTTTACCAGCACCAGGAAAATCAGGGCCAAAATTCCCGCGCCAATGGGGACCAGCGTGAGAAGGTTGTCCGCCAGGTAAGCCTTGTCCCCGAAGAAAAACTGGGTGTGGGCCCCAAAGGTGGCGATAAAATTGTTCAGGCCGTGAATGAGAATGGTCAGCCACAGGTTGTTGGTCTTTGCGTAGATAAACCCGAACACCAGTCCGGAAATGGTGGCGAACACCACATTGGGGAAATTCAAGTGGGCCATGCCGAACACCAGGCCCGACGCCACAATGGAAAACCCAAGGCCATACTTCCGCAAAGCGGAAAGCACCACTCCCCGGAACACCATTTCCTCGATAAAGGGAACCAGCACCGCCACCACAGCAATTTCCAGCAGGATGGCCTCCAGGGAATCCGCGTTGGAGGTGTAGGAGGGAGAAGATTCGTAGCCGAATTTTTCCAAAAACTCGCTGATGAAAAACGCGGGGTAATTCCCCAGCAGGGAAAGGGCCAGGCCCCCCAGCACACACAGCAGTCCTCCCGAAAAGCCCACCTTTTCAAACTTCAGGTAGTCGGAAGGGTCCTTCCTGCGGAAGATGAGATAGGCCACAAAGGGCAGCCCTGTGGACAGAGGCACCAAAATCCCGGAAAGCCACAGGTACCCAATGCTGTTGCTGAGAATGTCCACACCCAGCATCATCAGCAGGGTGGTAAAGGGGATGGACCAGAAAAAGGACAGTCCAACCTGGGCCAGCAGAAGCAGGCACATCCTGTTGAATGTCCGGGACGCGCCCTGTTTTCTGGGGTCCTTGGGGGGCTTGCCTCCATTCACCACAAAGGGGGCTCCCCCATACCATACGGGCCCGGGATAGGCACCCCAAAACACAGGGGGCGCCGCTTGAGGGGGCACCGGAGCCTGAGGATACCCCGGCGCCGCTTGGGGAGGCACCGGAGCCTGAGGGTACCCCGGCGCCGCTTGAGGGGGCACCGGAGCCTGAGGGTATCCCGGCGCCTCTTGGGTCTGAGGGCAGCCTTCCGGCGGGGCATTGCCGCCGGGGGGCGGTGTAAAGCCGTTGTTCACGGTATCGACCTCCTTTGCCATAGAATCCTCACAAAAGCCCATTACAGAAGCTGGCAGAGCTTCTGGGAGAAGTCCGCAGGGTCCTCCAGGGAAATGCCCTCAATAAGCAGGGCCTGGTCGTAGAGGATCTCAGCGTAGAGCTTCAGCCGGTCCTTGTCGTTCTGGTACAGGTCGCACAGCCGCTGGAAAATGGGATGCTCCCCGTTTACCTCCAGCACACGCTGGGCCTTGATCTTCTCCCGGGCAGGCATGGCGTTGAGCACCTTCTCCATCTCGGTGGTGATCATACCATCGGTGGTGATGCACACGGCGTGGCTCTTCAGCTTGCCGGACACCCGCACGTCGGTCACCTTGTCTCCCAGGGATTCCTTCAGGAAGGTGAGCATTTCCTTGTTCTGCTCCGCCAGTTCCTTGGTCTTTTCCTTTTCCTCGCTGGTCTCCAGCTCCAGGTCGTCGGAGGAGATGTTGCGGAACTCCTTGTCGTCGTACTTCATCAGCATCCGCAGGGCGAACTCGTCCACGTTGTCGGTGAGGCACAGCATCTCCATGCCCTTCTCCTTGAGAGTTTCCGCCTGGGGAAGGCCCATCACCCGCTCCACGGTCTCGCCGCAGCCGTAGTAAATGTACTTCTGCTCCGCCTTCATCCGGGAGACATACTCCTTCAGGGTGACAAGCTTCTTCTCCGTGGAGGAGTAGAACAGCACCAGGTCCTTCAGCTCTTCCTTCTTGGCGCCGTAGTTGTCGTACATGCCGTACTTCAGCTGGAGGCCAAAATTCTTAAAGAACTCCTCGTACTTCTCCCGGTCGTTGTTCAGCATGGAGGTGAGCTCCGAGGTGATCTTCTTCTCCAGCCGGCCGGCAATCAGCTTCAGCTGACGGTCATGCTGGAGCATCTCACGGGAGATGTTCAGAGACAGGTCCTGGGAATCCACCAGGCCCTTGACAAAGCTGTAGCAGTCAGGCAGCAGGTCGGCGCATTTCTCCATGATGAGCACGCCGCTGGCGTAGAGCTGCAGCCCCTTTTCGTACTCCCGGGTGTAGTAGTCCATGGGAGCGGTCTTGGGAATGAACAGCAGGGCCGTATAGGTAGCGGCGCCCTCGGTGGAGGTGCGGATCACCTTCAGGGGCTCCTGCCAGTCGTAGAATTTTTCCTTGTAGAAGGCCCCCAGCTCCTGGTCGCTGACTTCGGAACGGGACTTCTTCCAGATGGGGGTCATGCTGTTGAGGGTTTCGGTCTCGAATACGGTCTCGTACTCCGGGTCCTTGCCGTCCACGCCGGTGCCCTCTTTCACCTTGGTGTGCTGCACTTCCATGAGAATGGGATAGCGGATGTAGTCGGAATACTTCTTCACCAGCTCCTGCACCCGGAACTGATCCAGGAACTCGCTGTACCGCTCGTCCTCGGTGTCGGGCTTCAGGTACAGGGTGATGGTGGACCCGTGGCCCTCTTTGGCGCCGGGGGTGATCTCGTAGCCGGAAAGGCCCTCGGACTCCCAGTGCCAGGCCTCCTCCGAGCCGAAGGCCCGGGTGTCCACCGTGACACGCTGGCTCACCATGAAGGCGGAGTAGAACCCTACGCCGAACTGGCCGATGATGTCCACGTCCTCCTTCTTCTCCGCCTCCTGCTTGAACTGAAGGGAACCGCTGCGGGCGATGATGCCCAGGTTCTGGTCCAGCTCTTCCTGGGTCATGCCGATGCCGTTATCGGTGATGGAAATGGTGCGGGCCTCCTTGTCCACCTCCAGGCGGATGGAGAAATCCTCCCGGGAAAGGCCGGTGGCGCCGTCCTCCAACGTGCGGTAATACAGCTTGTCAATGGCGTCGCTGGCGTTGGAGATCAGCTCCCGGAGAAAGATCTCCTTGTGGGTGTAAATGGAGTTGATCATCAGGTCCAACAGACGTTTTGATTCCGCTTGAAATTCTTTCTTTGCCATACTTACAGTTACTTCCTTTCGCTATAGAAACAAACAGCACAAGGCTGAGTGCAAACGGGATTCAGAACTAAAGTTCATTGTAATACAAAACCGCCCTTTTCGCAAGGGCGGTCCTGGTTTCTTTACAATTTGGAAACAGACCTTTCACGGTTATTTCAGCTCCGCGATGGTGACCCCGCTTTCCCCCTCGCCGTAGGTGCCAAGGCGGAAGCTTTTCACCTGGGCGCACCGGCGCAGATGCTGCTGCACCGCCGCCCGCAGAGCGCCGGTCCCCTTGCCGTGGATAATGGTCACCTGGGACAGGTGCATCCGGGAGGCACGGTCCAGGAAGGAGTCCACCTCCATCAACGCCTCTTCCACGGTCTGGCCCCGCAGGTCCAGGCTGGAGGAAGCCTCCGGGGTGGAGACAGACTTGGTCACGGTCCGGCCGGGCTGCTTCTTTTTCATCTGCCGCTTGCTCAGCAGCCGGATGTTGGACAGAGGCACCCGGGTCTTGATGATCCCCGCCTGAACCAGCACAAAGCCGTCCTTGGGAGCCTCCAGCACGGTGGCGTCCTTGTCGATGCCGTAAATGAGCACATCGTCTCCCGGCACCAGCGCCCGGGGCAGCACATAGTTGTCGTCCCGCCGCTGATGCACCGGGTCGGACAGGCCCTCCAGCTCCTTCATCCCGGAGCGCAGCCTGGCTTTCTGCTCGGCGGAGAGCTCCTTGTTCTTCTGGCGGCGCAGCTCCTCCAGCTCGTTTACCAGGGCGTCCGCCCGCTGCCGTGTCTTCTGGACAATCTGGGCGGCCTCCTGCCGGGCGCGCTCCACTTCCTTTTTGGCCTGGGACTGGGCCTCTTCCTTCAGCCGTTCCGCCTCCTGGGCGCTCTCCTTGGCCTTTGCCGCGGAAGTCCGCAGCTCCTCCATCTGGGTCTCCATGGCCCGGCGGTCCTCTTCCAGCCGGCCCACCACCTGCTCGAAGGCGTTGCTCTCCCGGCTCACCAGCTCCCTGGCCCGGTCCACAATGGTCTCCGCCATGCCCAGCCGCTGGGAGATGGCAAAAGCGTTGGATTTCCCCGGCACGCCGATGAGCAGCCGGTAGGTGGGCCGCAGGGTGGCCACGTCAAATTCGCAGCAGCCGTTCTCCACCCCCGCCGTCTGAATGGCGTAGGCTTTCAGCTCCGCGTAGTGGGTGGTGCAGGCCAGCCTTGCTCCCTTGTACCGAAGCTCCTGGATAATGGCTTCCGCCAGGGCGGCGCCCTCCACCGGGTCGGTGCCGGCGCCCAGCTCGTCCAAAAGGATCAGGCTGCTGTTGTCCGCCACCTGAAAGATCTTGATGATGTTCACCATGTGGGAGGAGAAGGTGGACAGGGACTGCTCAATGCTCTGCTCGTCCCCGATGTCCGCCAGAATGTGCCGGAACACCGACACCCGGCTGCCCTCCCCCACGGGAAGCATCAGGCCGCACATGGCCATCAACGTCAGCAGGCCGATGGTTTTCAGCGCCACGGTCTTGCCGCCGGTGTTGGGACCGGTGATGATAAGGGTGTCAAAATCCACCCCCAGGGTGATGTCCGTAGGCACCACCTTGTCCTTGGCAATCAGGGGATGCCGGGCGCTGTGGAGGACGATCTTCCCATCCTCTCCCACCTGGGGCACCACCGCTTTCATCTTGTAGGCCACCTGGGCCTTGGCGAAGATCAAGTCCAGCTGCACGGCGTACTGGTAGCTCTCGATGATGGAATCGGCAAAGGACCCCGCCTCCCCGGAGAGCTCCAGCAGAATCCGGGAGATCTCCTCCTGCTCGTCGGAGCGGAGCACCCGGATCTCGTTGTTGGCCTCCACCACGCTCATGGGCTCCACAAACACGGTGGCGCCGCTGGCGGAGGTGTCGTGGACCAAGCCCGGCACTTCTCCCCGGAACTCCGCCTTCACCGGCACCACGTACCGCCCTCCCCGCTGGGTGACGATGCTCTCCTGCAAATGGCGCTGGTGGGCGGGGGAATGGATCAGCTTGTCCAGCTGGTCCCGCACCCGCTGGGACGCCGCCCGGATCTTCCGGCGAATGGTGGCCAGGGCCGGGGAGGCGTTGTCCGCCACCTCTTCCTCGCTGACGATACAGGTGAAGATTTTCTCCTCCAGGTACTTGTTGGGGGCCAGCACCTCAAACCGGCCGGTAAGGGCGGTTCGGACGCTTTCGCTTTTGCCCCACCACTGGGTCAGGCCCCGAATGGTCCGCAGGGTGGCGCCGATATCCAGCAGCTCCCGCAGCCCCAGGCCGCCTCCCGCTTGGGCGCGGCGAAGGGGATTGGTCACGTTTTTCATGCCGTAAAAGGAGGGCGCTCCAAACTTGGCCATGGCCACAAAGGCGGCGTCCGTCTCCTCCAGAAGCCATTTGGCTTCCGCCGCAGTGAGCACCGGCTCCAGTTCCCGGGCCAGCTGGGCACCGTCGGCACTGGAGGCCTCTTCCGCCACCATCTCTAAAATTTTATCCAGCTCTAACGCTCGGCAATGTTTGTCCATGATATGTTTCCTCGCGGTTCTTGAAAGTGTAGCTATGTTCTATCTTTAGATATCATCCGCCCGTTTTCGGAACGCCGGCCCGTTCACAGCAGGCTGTAATAGAAGTCCAGAGTCTTGGGCCGCTTTTGCAGAATGTGCACCGTGTAGGCCTCGGCAGCAGCGGAAAGCTCCTGCTGAGCCCCGGGAGACACGGAAAAGGAAAAAATCCGCTCAAAATCCGCCAAAACGATGTGGCGCATGGCGGTGAGCGCCGCGGGAGACAGAGACGCGCAGGGGTCCCCGTTGTCCAGGTAGCATTCCTTGCAGTAAAGCGTCCCCCGGTTAATCTTGAAATACATCCGCTCCGACTCGTAGGCGCCGCACTGGGCGCAGTAGGCCAGGCTGGGCATGTACCCCGCCTCGGAGAGCATGCGCAGCTCCACAATGGCCTTGAGCACCGGCTGGGGCCGGGTGCCCCTGCACAAAAAATGGAGGGCGTTAAGCACCAGCCGCAGGTACTCCCCGGACTCCACCCCTTCCGGCACCAGCTCCGCCGCCAGCTGGCAGAAATACTGGGCCAGAGCCAGGGCGGTCACGTCTTTGCGCAGGTCGAAAAACACCTCCAGGGGAAAGGCCTCGTTGATGTTGTAGGCGCCTTTCCCCTTGGAGAGTTTCAAACGGGAATAGCACAGCAGGCCGGTAGCCGCGTTCTTGCTGTCCTTCAGATTCTTGGCCCGCCGGGCAAAGGCCCGCACCACCCCTTCATCCTTGGTAAGAACCGTCACCAGCCGGTCGCTCTCGCCCACCGTCTGTTCCTTGATGATCAATCCCTGGGTCTGTACCTGCACCCTGCACCTCTTCCCCACCGCGGTTTTCCACGCTGTTTCTGATCTGTGTATACCGAATGTAGTCCTCAATCCTGCCTGTCCGGTAAAAACTTTCCCAAGCACGTTTCACATCCACAAAAACTTCCCCCTTTCCAAAGGCAGTGCGCCCCGGGTCTATAAGAAGAGTATTTGCGGAACTTCCCCGCCTATGACAGGAAAAGATTTGTTTGTTCGACGCCCTTCGGCAAACTTCCCGGACGGTTTGTGCTATGGGCCGCCCATGGAAAAACCTTTACAGCTCCAGGTCCTTCTTGGAAAAGCCCAGGCTTTGCAATGTCTCCGGACGCTGGCGCCAGTCCTCCTTCACCTTGACCCACAGCTGCAAATTCACTTTGCAGTCGAAAAACCGTTCCAGGTCCTGGCGGGCGGCAGTGCCGATCTTCTTCAGCATGGCCCCGCCCTTGCCGATTAAAATGCCCTTGTGGCCGCTTTTTTCACAGTAGATGGTCACGTCCAGGTCCAGGATGCCCTCCCGGTCCTTCATCCGCTCGGTGACCGCCGCCACTCCGTGGGGCACCTCCTGGTCCAGCATCCGCAGCACCTTCTCCCGGACAATCTCCGAGGCGATGACCCGCTCCGGCTGGTCGGTAAGGGTATCCTCCGGAAACAGGTGGCCTCCCGGCAGGCAAAGCTTTTTCAGCTCTTCCATCAGGTCCTTCAACCCGCTGCCGTCCTTGGCGGAGATGGGCACCACCGCCTGGAACTGGTACAGCTGGGAATACTGGGCGATCTGCTCCATAATGGGGCTTTTGTCCTCCAGCAGGTCAATCTTGTTGATGGCCAGCACCGCAAGCACTTTTCCTCCCTGGAACCGGCGGATCAGCTCCTGGTCCGCGTGGGACACTTTCGAGCCCGCCTCTGTCACCAGCAGGCAGGCGTCCACGCCGTCCACCGTGCTGGTGACGGACTTCACCATGTAATCCCCCAGGGAATTTTTGGGCTTTACCAGGCCGGGGGTGTCCAGAAACACCAGCTGGTCCTCCCCCTGGGTGACCACCCCCATGATCCTGGTCCGAGTAGTCTGGGGCTTCCGGGACACAATGGCGATCTTCTGGCCGATGAGCTTGTTGAGCACCGAGGACTTTCCCACGTTGGGCCTGCCCACAATGGCGATAAACGCCGAGCGCTGTTGTGCGAAATCGTTCATATGCTATTCCTTTCCACGCAACACAAGGGGGCCCCGCGAAACCGCGGCGCCTCCCGTTGCAGTCCTGTTCATTTTTTCCGGAACGCCTCCAGGCGCTCCTCCACCCAGCCGGGGCCCAAAAAGACGAACCCGGCTGCCGCCGCCAGGGAAAGGACCAGCAGTCCCAACGCCAAGGGGTGGGCGGCGATCCCCCACAAAAGCTCCCACAGCTCCGGCCGGAACAGAATGACCACACCCACCAACAGGGCCGCAATGGCAGAGAGCAGCACCGCCCCCGCCGCCATGTCCTTGATGACCCGGATGTAGCGGTTCAGGTTCTTCTGGTTGAAATCGCAGAGCTTCTCCACGGCGGTGTTCAAGGTCTCCGCGGTCATCACTCCGCCGATAGCCAAAAGCAGGCAGGCAAACTCCCCACGGCTGAGGGAAAGCTGAGAGGCGAAAAACAGCACGTAAGCGGCCATCACCAGATGGACCCGCATGTTCCGCTCGGACTTGACACAGGCCCCAATGCCCCGGAAGGCATCGGCAAAGCTGTGCCACATCCGCCGCTCCCCTGCGGGGAACTTGTTATTCATTACTCACGGGGAAGGGTGGCGTAGCTGGCGCTGGCGGGCAGGCCCAGCTCCCGCATCACCTGCTCCTCCTTTTCCCGCATGCGCACCCTGGCAAGACCCCCGGCCTCGTGGTCGTACCCCAGCAGATGGAGCATGGAGTGGGCGGTCAAGAAGCCCATTTCCCGCTCGAAGCTGTGGCCGTAGGTTTTGGCCTGCTCCATGGCCTTGGGAACGGAGATGACAATGTCTCCCAAAATTTTCGCCCCGGTCTCATGGTTCACGTCGTAATTCCCGTTTTCCCCCATAGGGAAGGAGAGCACGTCTGTGGGGGCGTCGATATTCCGGTATTGCCGGTTCATTTCCTGGATTTGGTCGTTGTCCACAAAGGAAACGCTGATCTCCGCAGAGTCCTTGAAGCCTTCCAGCTGAAGCACCGCGTGGCAGCAACGGCGGATGAGCATGCGGATACCGGTGGGGATCTTCACCGCCTTCTGCTGGTTCGAAATGATCACTCTGATTTTTTCCATTCTCTGCACCGTTCCTTTCTGTGGGGTCTCCCCGAAATTTTCACCCATTCCCTCACGCCCGTATTGGCGGAGGTTCTCACGATTTATTGGCGGTCCTGCCGGCCCGCTCGTAAGCTTTAATGATATCCTGCACCAGCTTGTGGCGCACCACATCCTTTTCCGTAAACCGGAAAATGGCAATGTCCTCCACGCCCTTCAAGATGCGCACCGCCTCTTTCAAGCCGGAACGCTTTCCGTCGGGCAGGTCAATCTGGGTGATGTCCCCGGTGATGACCATTTTGGAGTTGAATCCCAGACGGGTGAGGAACATTTTCATCTGCTCCCCGGTGGTGTTCTGAGCCTCGTCCAGGATGATGAAGCTGTCGTCCAAGGTGCGGCCCCGCATGTACGCCAAGGGGGCCACCTCAATGTTTCCCCGCTCCACGTAGCGCTGGTAGGTCTCGGCCCCCAGCATGTCAAACAGGGCATCGTACAAGGGGCGGAGATAGGGGTCCACCTTCTGCTGCAGGTCGCCGGGGAGGAACCCCAGCTTTTCCCCCGCTTCCACCGCCGGGCGGGTGAGGATGATCCTGTTCACCTGCTGGGCCCGGAAGGCATTCACCGCCATGGCCACAGCCAGGTAGGTTTTGCCCGTGCCGGCGGGCCCCACCCCGATGGTGATGGTGTTCTCCTTGATATTGTCACAATAGGTGCGCTGGCCCACAGTCTTGGGCTTGATGGGCTTGCCCTTGCTGGTGATGCAGATGCAGTCCCCGGCAAGGCGGGCCACCTTGTCCTCGCTGTCCTCCCCCACCATGCGGATGCAGTAGCGCACGTTCTGCTCGGTGAGGGTTTCCCCGCTGCCAATGAGGGTCAGCAGGCTTTTTACGGTGCGGGAGGCTTTGTCCACCGCCTCCGGGTCGTCCCCGGTAACTTTCAGCTCTGAATCCCGCACCACCAGAGCCACGCCGAATTCCTTTTCGATGAGCCGGACGTTTTCATCGAAGCTGCCAAAAAGCGTCTCTGCCTGGCCCAGTCTGTCAAGATTGATCTTCTGCTCCAAATAAGCTCTCCTGTTTCCTGTTTTTTTGCTTTTCCCAAACCAGGAAAAAGCTGTATTTCACTCTCATGGGCTATTATACCACAGGGAGGAGAGTTTCTTCAAGCAAAAACACTATGAATGTTTAACAAAATTTATTCCCACAGTTATGCTATTCAAACGAAATCTTTCTCACCTGGCCAATCTCCTCCAGACAGCGGCATGTTGCCGTGAGAACGCACGTCTCTCCTTGGAACTGGTAGGCAAGGCTCTCCTCCACCACCTGGCTTCCCGGGGGCAGTTCCTCCCGCTGGACACGCCGCAGCTCCCGCAGGGCCGCCTCCTTCCAGGCTTCCTCCTCCCGCACCCGGGACACCTCTTCCAGGGGCTCCCAGGTGACGGTCTCCCAGCAAAGGGGCAGGGCGCGTCCCAGGGAGCTCCAGCTTTTGCTGTCATGCCAGGACCGGAACTCCCCCTCCGGGACGCTGTACAGTCCCAGCGGAATGCGCACCCCAAACACCACCAGAGAATGGCAGGTGCGCCGCTCTCCCGCTGGGACCAGCTCCTTCTGTTCCCGGGGGACCTCCACCGTGAACTCCCGGTAGGTCAACGCCTGGACGCTTCCTCTGGCAGCCCCCAGAATCTGGTACAGTTCCTCTGGCACAGGGGAGTAAGGGTCCACCTCCTGCTGGTACAGCCCGGCAATCAGCAGCTGCCCCTCTTCCACCGTCTCCCCCAGCCTCACCTCCTGCCGGCCCCGCTCCGCTTCCACGGAAACCACCGTCCCTGCCCGGGACGCCACAATGTTGGACCATTCCCTGTCGTCCACCACCTCCGGGGCAGGAAGGGCCTCCTGGAGGGCCACCTCCAGGAAACAGCCGTCTGTATTCACCGAAAGCCAGGTGGCTTCTGGAAGGTCGTTCTGAATGGCCAGGGCGGCATCTTTGGGGTCCAGCCCACGAAGGGACATCCCCATGTAAATGCCGTTTTCCCGGGCAGCAGCCAGCACCTGGTTTTTTGTGAGGGCCTGGGTGCCTGTCACGGTGACGCCCCAGCAGAAGCCGCTTAAGAACAGATAGACCCCGGCCCCGCACAGAACGCCCAGGGCCATGCCCTTTCGTTTCCAAAGGCGGGCAGCCAGAAAGGGAAAGCCCCTTTTCTTTCGGATTCGGGGCGTTAAGCCGCACCGGCGGAAAAGGGGCCGCAGACGGCGGTAGTCCTTTGGCTTCCCCCGGAGGACGGTTCCCTCTCCTTCCCGGCGGAACCCCCAGAATTCCACGCCGGTTTTCGCTGCGGCGTTGAGGAACCTGGCCCCGCTGCCTGAGATGTAAAACTCCACCCAGCCCGTGAGAAAATGGGCGACCCGCTCAACCATATCCTGCCTCCTTCACCCTCGTTCTCCATAGGTGTACTCCACCTGCCGGATCCTCCCTCGGATTACCGCGGAGCTTTCCGTCAGCCGGGTAAGGCGCATCTCCTCCCCTCGGATCTCCAGGGTAAGTCTGCCCGCCCGGAGCACCACCCGGTCCTGATCGTAGTCCACAATGCCGTCGCACCCGTCCACCACCGCCTGCCGGTTGCCGTAAAGCTCCACCACCGGGCCTCCCTGTCCCTTTTCCATGGATGTCCTCCCTTCGCTCCAACTCATCCATCCATATGAGGGGAAGCCGGAATGTATCACCCCTGCGCCACATAGGCATGGAACAAAAACCCTCTGGAAGGAGCTGCCATGGAAACCCTTCTCCCTGCAAAACCCTGGACCCGTTTCGCTTCTGCTGCGGCCTTTGCCGCCTTTGGCGCCGCGCTGCTTCTCTATCCCGCTCAGGTGCGGGACAGCGTGGCCGCAAGCCTTATTTACTGCATGGCCTCTCTGGTGCCCTCCCTGTTCCCCTTTATGGTTCTGTCCAGCTTCGGGGTGCGGTCGGGAGCTGGAGAGGCGCTGGGGCGTGTTCTCGCCCCGGTAACCCGCCGCCTGTTCCGGCTGCCCCAAGTTTGCGGCGCCACGGTGATCCTCAGCTTCGTGGGGGGATACCCCGCCGGGGCCCGGGGAGTCTCCCTGCTGCTGGAAGAAGGGAAGATCACCCGGGAGCAGGCGGGGAGAATGATGACCTTCTGTGTGGCGCCGGGGGCGGCTTTTGTGGTGACCTTTCTGGGCTGCGGGGTGCTGGGGAACCTGGCGGTGGGCTGGATGATGTTCCTATCGGTGACCCTCTCCGGCCTGGCGCTGGGCATTCTGTCCGGACTGGGCAAGCCTCTTCCCCCCAAGGTTCCCTCCGGGGTCCGGGAGCCTGCCAGCGGCGCCTTGGTCCGCTCGGTGGCGGATGCCTCCTCCGCCACGGTGAAAATGTGCGGGTGCATCCTGCTGTTTGCCGGAGCCATGGCCATTCTTCAGGGCAGCGGAGTGTTTGCGACCCTGGCGAACCTGGCAGCCTCCACCGGCCTTGTGGACAGGAACACCGCCATGGTCTGCCTTTCCTTTCTGTGGGAGGTTACAGGCGGCACGGGAGACGCCGCCCGCCTGGGGGCCAGCCCCACCCTGTACGCCTTCGGCCTGGCTTTTGGCGGGCTGTGCGTCCACGCCCAGGCCGCCTCTTTCTTTCCGGAACTTCCCCTTGCGCCCTGGAAATTCTTCCTTTTCCGCCTGGCCCACGGCCTGCTGTCCGCCGGGCTCTTCCGCCTGCTGGCGCCGCTGCTGCCCCTTTCCACCCAAGTGGTGTGGGCAGCTTCCAGCCAGACCGTCACCTACAAGCTCTCCGCATCCACTGTCCCGGGCGGCCTCTCTTTGCTGCTGATGTGCGCCGCCTTTCTGGTGTTTGTGGGAAAGGGGCTTTCCCGCAGAGAACCCTCCCCGCCATCTTGCGCCCAAAAGCACCCCGTGGTATAATGACGGCAGAACTCTCAGCAAAAGGAAGGACGTCGTCATGGGTTGGTTCCGAAAGAAAAAGAAACAGGTGCTGTTCGGGGGAAATATCCCGCCCAGCTGCGCTTACTGCCAGCACAACAGCGCCAGAGAGGGGGAAGTGGTCTGTGCCCTCCGACAAACACCCCAGGAGGACGCCTGCAAAAAGTACCAGTACGACCCTCTGCGGCGGGAGCCCAAGCCGGCGCCTTCCCTGCGGACTTCCCAGTTCCGGCCGGAGGATTTCCAGCTGTAACACGTTGCCCTCAGGCTCTTCCCCAGGCCTTTTTCATGCCGATACAACCAGAAACGAGGTGGTCTCCCCATGGGGGAATTTATCAAAGGCAAAGAACTGTGCCGAGGCTTTTTCTTTGACATAGCCAAGCCCATCCTGGACCGGCAGTTTCCCGGGCTCACCTACACCGCATGCCTTTTGGGATACGGCTCCGACGTGCTGGGCTATGACGACCCGGTCTCCACGGACCACATGTGGGGGCCCCGGTTCTACCTGTTTCTGCAAGAGGAGGATCTGGGGCTGAAAGCAGATATCCTGAAGGCGTTCTCCGCCCAGTTTCCGCCCCTGTACAAGGGGTATCACGTGCACTTCTCCCCACCAGACCCCAACGACCAGGGCATCCGCCACGCCGTGGAGGGCGTTCCGGGGAAAGTGGACCCGCTGATCTTCTTCTACACACCGGAGGAATACCTGGACTTCTACCTGGGCGCTCATCAATTCGACGCCCTCACCGATCTGGAGTGGCTTTCCTTCTCGGAAAACCGGCTGCTCACCCTGGTGAAGGGAGACTTTTACGTGGACGAGCTCCACCTGGCGGAACGGCTGGCTCCCCTGCAGTACTACCCGGAGAACGTGTGGCTGTACCTGATCGCCTCCAACTGGGGGATGATCTCCCAGGAACAGGCCTTTGTCAAGCGGTGCGCCTCCCGGGGGGACGACACCGGTTCCATTCTGGTGTGCGCCCGCATTGCGGAACGGCTGATGCGCCTGGCGTTTCTCTACTGCCGTCAGTACGCCCCTTACAGCAAGTGGTTCGGCACCGCCTTTCAGCAGCTCCCCCTCCCCCCGGAGATTCCCGAGGCCATCCACGACGCTGTCACGGCCTCCACCATACAACAGCGGGAGGAGAAAATCGTGCTGGCCCAGCAGCTGCTGGCCAAGCTCCACAACAGCCTGTCCCTCACGGCGCCGGTATCGGACAAGGCCGTGTCCTACTTCGAGCGGGATATCCAGGTGATCTACGCGGACAAGATCGCTCAGGCAGTCCAAGAGAAACTCACCGGCTCTCTGGCCCAGGCCCCGCTGATCGGCTCTCTGAGCCAGGTCTCCAACTTTGTAGACCTGTACGAAGATGTCTCCAAGCGCCCCGCCATGGAGTCCCTCTACCAATAACAACCACCAGCGCCCTGGTCCCCGGATCGGAGCGCTGTTTTTCTGCGCAAAAAAGAAGGGACAGATCTCTCTGTCCCCTCTCAAAACCCTTTTATACTTTCCAAACGGAACTTCTTATTTGCCGAAGTAGCGGGCCAGCAGACCGGCGAAGGCCTTGCCGTGGCGAGCCTCGTCTTGACAGTTTACAAGCAGCCTACTAGATATAACAAGGAAAAACGATTCATTCACAATATATTGGACTCTCGAAAGTGTTCCGCATTTTGTTTCCCACGGTTTTCCCACATAAATAAATAATTGTGGGAAATCTGACAAATTTAGGATGAAATAGCGGCAAAAGACACTTATTTTCCCTCTGTGCTTTCCACTTGTTCCATTGTCAACTCCCTGCCATCGTATGTATCGAGAAAATCCAGTATAGCTTTCCTTGTTACCTTTCGACAGCCAAATTTGATAGAGCGCAGATATCCACAACGAATCAATTGATACACCGTGTTCTTGTTGACTTTTAAAAGCTCTGCCACTTCGGATATCGTGTAAAGCACTTGGGCAGAGGAATCTAACTTCGAATTCATTATATCATCTCCTCCAAGATATATCAACTATCACTTTCTAGCCCAACGCCTGCGGCTAACAGGCCATGGAGTGGTTGTCTCCCCCGCATTCTGATGCCGGGCCGCCCGATGCTGTGAAGCGTCCAGGGCGGAAGTATCATGATACCAGCCGGATCGCCGCGTCCCGCAGGCGCCGCCTGCGATTTGATCACTCTTCTCAGAGCGCCGCTCCCCAGCCGGGAACGTATTGGGCTTGGTATGCACTTGTCAAGGTCCTGTGAAGTGGGATGCCTTCATCTTATAAGAACGTATCCAACCGGCGATTTCTATCACTTGTGCCATTCTTTTTTGGAAAAGGCAGAAAATAACTTGTGGAATCGATTTTGCGCTAGTTCCTTCTTGGAAAATAGGAAGCGCCAGAGAGCCGAACTCCCTGGCGCTTCCCGTTTCCGGTCTGCCCCCCTTATACCGAGGGGTTACGACATATTGCTTCCACTCCCTTCCCTATTTCCCACAAGTTGGATGATTCATTTCATCAGCTTTCCAAATTGAGGGATGGCCTTCACCAGGTGGAGCATAATCTCCTGGCGGATGTCCCCCTTTGGCCCGTGGGCGCGGTACTCCAGCCAGCGGTCGTTGGACAGGCCGGCACAGTCGCAGAGAATGTTGGGCTTCGCCATCAGGAGACGCCCCCTTTCGGCAAGACCAGAAACGTGTGAAGATCGATTTTCATGTTGACTCCTTTCCGCGGGTCCCCCCGCAACAGAAAAAGCCGGCCTCCCGAAGGAAACCGGCTTGTGCCTTGGATGCTGGCAGGAAACAAAAAAGTGCCATCCGCCAAAAAGGCAAATGACACTTTGCAAACAAGAAACTATGTTCAGCTCCCGCCAAACTCCGATACTGACAAGAGTATTATACCAGAGGGGTGGGGCGGAGTCAAGAAATCCTGGGAGACACGTGCAAACATCAAGGTAAAAAGGCTGCCCTCCCAGGCTGTCTCTGTCGTTATAAATATTTCTCGTACTCTTGGAAACCATAGAAGAACCGGTGGATCAGCACGGCTTTCTCCTGTTCGTCGATCTCATAGATCATGACGTAGTGTTTGATTACGGCCCGGCGAAAGCCCTGAGAGGCAAGCCAGGGGTTGCGGCAAAGTTCGTAGAGCGCAGGCATCTCTGAGAGCCGGACATAACAGGCATCCACCGCGTCTGCAAAGTCTGCCGCCGCCAAAGGAGCGTGGAGTTCCTCCACCATGTAGCGGAGGATGGCGTCCAAATCCTGCTCCGAGTATGGGGTGGTGATGACCTTATATGCCATGCTTCTCCCTCAGCTTGCGCAGGGACTCCCTGGCGTCAACCACGTTCCCGGCCCGGAATTCCTCGGCGGACTGGGCCAGCTTGGCCTCCACGTCCAGCAGCATCATTTTTTCCTCATAGGCTTCCAGGCTCATGACCACCATATCCCCATAACCGTTTTTGGTGATGAAGATAGGCTCCTTGGACTCCTTGCACATCTGGGAGATGTGGGTGGTGTTTTTCAAATCCCGAATGGGAATGATCCGTGGCATGGACAATGCTCCTTTCTGTGTCATTACTGTGGGATTATTATACCACAGCCTTCCAAGGAATGCAATCCGAAAATCCGAAAAAAGGATTCGACCTACACTCCCTATCCCAAGACCTCTTTCGAACCATCCACTGAAAAAGGACTTTCGTAAAGCAAAAAGGAGGAGCGGCACAGCGCCGCTCCCCCCCATTTCCAGATACTATGCAACACGGGTTCATTGTGCGTAATCTGGTTAATTGTGGTAATTGAATAAAGCCATTGCCCAGTTTTCGGGCTCGTTTTTCACGATCTGAATCGTCTCAGGGTAGACGCGGGCGGTGTGCTCAGCCAGGTTATAAAATCTGGAATCAAACTGATACTCGCCGAACAGGAAGTTCGCCAGGTTCCGCAAATAAAGCAGAGCCATTTCCTGGGACGACCCTGACCAGTATGGCCCCTGCATCGAAAATACCTCTGCGGCAATCTTTTCTATGTCCGTCCCCAGCGATTCCTTTACTTTCGATACATGGTGCTCTACAGGCAGTGGCCCAGCTCGTGGGCGAAAAGCCCGCACACCATCTGGTACCGCTCCTCTCTGGTGGAGAATTGGGTGATGATAGGGTTCCCGGCGTTGATGTGGATGGTCAGGTTATTGGTACAGGCTGCCTGGGGTGCGTCGGGCTCCCAGGTCAAGTGGACCCGCACCGGACGACGGGAACCGTACCGTTTTGTCTGGGCGGCTCGATGTCCTTTACCAGGCTCATCCGATCCACCACGCTTTGGTTTAAGGCCCGGCAGCCCTCGTAGCTCACATTGGTGGTGACCACCAAGACAGCGTCCGGGTGGCGGCGGATCCCTCCCCGGTGGGCAGGGTAATGGTTCCCTCCTGCTCCAGCAGGGAGTTGAGTCCCACCAGCACACCGGGCTGCAGGATGGTGGAAGGCTCCTGGATTTCCGCAACATATCCGTTCTTCAATGCCTTGATAAAGTCCGTCTCCACATAGGAGTAGGTTTGACCCGAAGTTTCTGCAGGTGCGGCGCTGAGCTGCCGCACCTTCTCGGTGACCTTTTCCAGCACCAGGGCCATGCAGTCCTGGGCGGTGGCGGCTTGGTTCTCCACCCCGGTAAGGGATTGGTACACCCCTGCCGGGTCGTAGTCCATGTCCTCCAGGTCGGGAAGGTGTAACAGCTTGCTGACGTTTTCATAAGTCATTCCCCCCAGGGAGCGCAGCTGTTCCCGTTCCCGGTCCAGCTGGGCGTCCCCGGTGGCGTGCTCCGTATCGGGGAACACCATGCCCACGAAATCGTAAATCTCCGTTCCAGCGGAGCAGGTGTACTTCATGTAAGGCAGTCCCAGCCCCGCAGCGATGGCCTTGGCCCCCATGGTCTTACCTGTGCCAGCGGGGCCGCGAAGGAGGAAATTCCGCATCTGGGCTGGCTTGCCCGTGGTGAGCTTAGCGTGCTTGCAGATGTCCACCACCTCCGGTGGAATGACGTACCACTCGGGAAGGGCAGGCACCAAGGCCTGTTCCCCGGCGGACAGCTTCCTGCCTGGAGTCAGGGGGTATTTCCCCACAAAATCCTTGTGCTCGATGACTTGGACGGGCCGGTGGACACGATTCCCGGAGGTGTTGGAAAAGACGGTAAACTCCCCGGCAAGGACCGTGCCGGGCTTGTAGAGCCCGGAGTCCAGCTGGGCGCGGGAGACACGCATCAGGTTCCCCGACTTATCCACCCGGACTTTCACGTGGACCGGGCAGCTCTCGTCTTTTACCCGCCGGTAGGCATTATCGCAGAGGATCGCCGCGGCGGTTACCGCCTTTGGCAGATCCGGAAAGCCGTCCTTTCGCTGCTCCCGATAACATGATGTGCTCCTTTCCGCAGGCGGGGCCTGCATGAGATGTTTATTTCCACCCTTTCGGGAGAGAAACCGGAAACAAAAAAGTGCCAAAGAGCACAAACTCCTTGACACTTTGCAAACAAGACACTGTGAACGGCACGCCGTCCGCGATACTTTACGGGTTTATTATAGCATCCGGAAAGGGCCGTGTCAAACGGCGCGTGCCGGTTTCTCTATGAGTTTTCCTTAAAACCTAATATAGGCAAGCCATATTTTGCTTTTATCTCTTAGTCTCATCTCCATAACATAAGAGCATTCCCAAATAACACCAGAAAATAACATAAATTTACTTTATCCCCCTCTTGAAATTCAACTTATTCCGTGTTAGCATAAGAAAAAACATAAATTTCGGATGCAGATTTCACTTTTCTATTTCCATTTTATGTTGTTAACTCTCGTAAAGGAGGCGCCGCCATGCTCGACCAAGAATTTCAACAACTTGTTACCCGTGTTCAGAAACGACAGTATGAGGAGCAAATCATTGAAGTTAAAGCCGCTCATACGGGTTGTCCAGACCGTCTCTATGATACTTTCTCCTCCTTTAGCAATCAAGACGATGGCGGGACAATCCTTTTCGGCCTGGACGAAAAACAGCATTTTGCCCCCGTAGGTGTGTACGATGCGCAAGATCTTCAAAAGAAACTTATGGAGATTGGTGAGGCGATGACGCCTATTGTTCGCCCAGTCCTTTCGGTGTTTGATGAAAATGGAAAGCTATTTGTGACTGCTGAAATCCCTCCTGTTGATTTGACAGAACGTCCTTGCTATAAAACTGCAAAAGGCCGTTTGAAAGGATCTTATCTCCGTGTGGGAGATGCGGATAAGCCCATGACCGAATATGAGGTCTACAGCTATGAGGCTTATCGAAAGAAGTACCGGGATGATATACGGCCTGTGGAAGAAGCAACCTTAGCTTCGCTCAACCAGGATGATCTGGATGACTATATAGCCAGAAGAAAGAGAAACCGTCCACACTTCTCCGCCGTTCCAACAGACCAGCTAAACGAATTGATGAATATAACGAAAAACGGAGAGGTAACCCTCTCCGCCGTCCTGCTCTTTTGTCCTTACCCACAGTCTTTTTTCCCTCAACTGGCCATTATCGCCTCCAGGGTCCCTGGGACAGAAATGGGCGCTGTGGGAACGGATGGTCAGCGGTTTACAGATAGCAAGCGTATCGAGGGAAATCTGATGGAAATGCTGGAAGCTGCCGTTGCATTCGTCAACAGCAATATGCGAACTGCTGTCCAGATCAACCCCAAAACCGGAAAACGGACAGACGCTCCCGAATATCCCATGGATGCTGTCCGCGAGGTGATCTTAAACGCCCTGGTACACCGGGACTATAGCCGGTACACGGAATCCATGCCCATTCAGCTTACTATGTTCGCCGACCGTCTAGTCGTGAGAAATCCTGGTGGATTGTACGGCCGTATAACCTTGGATCAACTCGGAAAAATGCAACCTGACACCAGAAATCCGTTTCTGGTAACAGCTATGGAAACGCTTCATCAAACAGAGAACCGGTATTCTGGAATTCCCCGAATCCGTCAGGCAATGACGGAAGCCGGCCAGCCAGAACCCCAATTTGAAAATATACGGGGCGAGTTTTCCGTTACTCTCTATAACAGAAAAGTCAGTGCCGCCTCTAGGGATCAGCATCCAATAGACCAGAGCGGTAAAGACCTCATCGCATTCTGCTCCATTCCGCGAACCAGGAAGGAGTTGACTGAGTTTCTAGGGCTTGCCTCCGGGCAATACGCCATAAAGCGTTATGTGGACCCACTGGTGAAATCTGGTGACCTTCGCCTTACTATCCCGGATAGGCCGCGAAGCAGAAATCAAAAATATATCGCTGCAAAGTCCGACGATTAACGATTCATTCCGCAAAGCAAAACAAGTCCATCTTAATTCTCCCACTTTATCCCAATCTAACTTGCTCCCCCGCCAAATACCCGCCCAGTACCAGGACGCCGTCTTGCTCGTAGACTGGGGTGTTGTCCGCCACATAGAGGCGAAGTCTATCCCCTTCCGCTAAGCCCCAGCGCCGGCCCCGGAGGTAGACTTTCACCAACCGGCCGTCACGGGCTATGATGACAGCCTTTGGGCGGCTGCGGAATAGGGTCTTCTCCACTTTTTGGACGGTGCCCTCCAACACCACAAATCTCCCCTGTGCGATACGCCGGACCAGGAGAACACCCAGGCCGGCGCAGACAGCGCCGCACAGCAGAAATGGCAAGCAAAGCGCATGGTCACGGTAGACCAGCGCCGTCACGATTAGCAAAACAAAACAGGCCCCCGCTCCGGCAAACCGGAGGAGGGCCTGTTTTCGCAAGAGTGGAGGGAGTTCGCGGATCAACGGCCACAGCCGATTCCTCACAGCACCAACACCCTCCTTTTCTTCAGCAGCCCCAGCACCGCTTTTACCATACGATCCCGGCAGAAAGCGTGCTCCATCTGGGCCTCCAGAATATGATCCTGGATGTTCTCCTGGGTGTAGATGGCCTCCGTCAGAGCCTGGCTGTTTTCCTCCCCCAGGAGCTCCGGCACAGGTTTTACCCCGTGTTCCTCCAGGAAGACCAGCTCCGCCATGGTGAGACGCAGCCCTGCTTCCTGCAGCCATTGGAGTGTCTGGGCTTCCTGCTTGTTCAGAGGGAGCCGCAGCTTGCCAGATTTTGCGGGGATAAGGACGCACTGAGTCAAGGCCCGGTACTCCCCGGCGGAACTGTCTTCCGTCACTTCTGCCAGGCCCATCCGCTGGAGATGCCGCAGCTCCTTCCGATGCCAGTGGTTATTCTCCTCTGCCTTGGCAAAGCCGAACCGGCCGTTGAACCACAGCCCCGCCTGGATCCCCGTCAGCTGGAAGGTGTGGCCGCCCCGCTGGATCTTCAGGATATGCTCGGTGGAGCCCTGTTCCACCAGGCCTTTTGCGATGTATTTCATCTTTCCTACCTCCTCTGATTTGACGTCTATTCCTATTACACGGCGGAGATCCGAATTTTACAACACTCACAGTAGAAAAAGAGCCGCCACACATCCGCCAATTACCAGGGCCACCCCCAGGCAGACCAATGCCACTTTCCCCATGAGGTGGGTGTCCATCCCCTCCCGCTCCCGGTCGGTGTCTATGGGTTCCACATCGTCATAATAGCCGTCGTAGTTGGGATCTACTTCGGGAGCGGCCTGGGATTTCTGGCTTCGCTTCCGGCGCTTCTCTTGGGTGGGAGCAGCCGGCTCTTGGACATTGGTCTGGTACGCAGGCAGGGCTTCCCCACACTCCGGGCAAAAAGAAAGGGCGCCGGGCAGAAGCTCAGCACCGCAAAACGGGCAGTAT
The DNA here is from genome assembly GCA_944376265.1 of uncultured Clostridia bacterium. Lineage (GTDB taxonomy): Bacteria > Bacillota > Clostridia > Oscillospirales > Acutalibacteraceae > Acutalibacter. The sequence goes on from CALWCD010000008.1 coordinate 45,761, forward strand.
TTCATAGCTGGTATCCTCCTTTGGGGTCTTGGCCCAAGTTTTCACACTACCAGGATACCATGTTTTCCTTCTCCTGTCATCGGCGGGGCATGGGCAGATTGTTGCCACTTTGTGGGCGGCCAAACGTATGGGAATATCACCGCATAAATCACTGTGTAGGGAGCCTGGATGAGCACATAGGTCTTTTCATGGTCGGCAACATCCTTTCCGGATGGCGTAGGGCCGGAAGGGAAACAAAAAAGCGGCCGCACACTTGGGGGACAGAAGCGTCTCTCCCCAACAGCGCACACCGCTTTTTCTTGCTGGCCTTTTGTAAGTTTCGGAAGGGCCATGCATCCATTCTCCCTCTCCAGCTCACTTTCCGTATACAGGAGCTTTGGGAGGTTCCCGTGTGGGCAGCGTTAAAAATGGGAAAAAGAAAGGCCGGGTTCACTCCCGGCGCTTTCTAACCCGTCCCCAGCATCGGTTTAGCGAACCGCCTCCACGATGGGTTCCAGCGTGCGGAAGTCCACAAAGTCCACCGCCTTGTTGAAGGTCTCGATCATGGCACGTGTCTCCGCAGTTTTCCGCTCTTCCGGCAGGTTTTTTACGCTGTGATAGAGGAGCGTCATCATGGCCTTGTGCTTGAGACTCAGCTTCCGGTAATCGATGCCGCCC
>CALWCD010000009.1 GCA_944376265.1 uncultured Clostridia bacterium
GGACAATTATGATCATCCTATCTTTGAATGCGGCGTTCAGCTTATTGATATGGTATATTTGGAAAAGAACTTACTATCTCCAGTTACCGCCATGGCCGGTACGCGGGATCCCGCATGTTTCTGGAGATACTGCCGGCACAACAGGAGCAAATTGAGGTTCTTCCCGAAGGAAACTACATGTGCTTTCAGGAAAAGCGAGAAATACACTCGGATCCAGCCCAAGTGTTTTCCAAGCAGCTTACAAAATCCTTTGATGCCGATATTATTGTTTCCAGCATGTCACCAAGTTCCTACAAGTACGATGAGGTGATACTGGAATTTCAGCTGTTCGTCCCACACGGATAGATTGTCTTGGGATGTTTGCGAAAAGATGCCATGAGACTGGATGGGAAAAGGGGAGGGAGCTGCTGCGCCCGCCAATATGAAGTAAATTGCAGCAGCCGCGCAGGCGAGGCTGCTTGATGCCATGTCAAAAAGCTAGCGCTTAAGAAGATTGTGGAGCATGGCAGCCATACACCAGACGTTCTATTTTCACTTTTGATGGCATTGCAGAGCTGCTCTGCCGCCATTTCTTTGGACACAGGTCGCTTTCTCGGTCTTCCTTTAGCATGTGATACATCCCCGCACTGGACTTTTCCCCGATTTCCAACGTTTCTGCCCCACCACTTGCTTCACGGCACACTGGTCCATACACCCACAATGCACGACGATTTCCCGCTGTGTTCTCCTCCGGAACCTTCACGTGTGTGCAATTTGACTTTTCCATAACAATCCCCTTGATGTAGTACTTGCATTTTCCTACATCAAGGGGATTGTATCACGGTCCCCTTTTACGGGACCTGTTTTATCGGGAAGACCTTTGGTCAACTGTCAGCAGAACCGCAGTGGACCTGGGCGCAGCTTTTCCACAACTCTGGCGCCACATCCTCATGGACCATACCATGGGATTCTGCGCATATGGTTCGCTCCTTCACCCCCACCCATTCCTCCATCTGGGCGCTGACCTCCCGCTTCTTTTCATGGAAGGCGTGGGTGTGCTTTTCCTTAGTTGTCAAAGAAGCGTGAGAACGCTTCACTTCATCCACCTGGGCGAAGGTCAAAGCGGTCTTTCCCCATAGGGCGCACCCCACTTGAAACTCGGGAATGGTTTCTTTCAAAATCCCCCTGTCATTGTGGGGTTCCTCATTTTTCCACATACTCCTCCAGGCACAGCCCCTGTTCGTAGATCTCCCGGGCGGCTTCCTTGCCCACATAGCGGTAGTGCCAGACCTCCTCGGCGGTGCCGGTCAGGTCTGTCTTGTCCCCGGGATACCGCCAGATGAACCCGTATTCCCAGCTGTGCTCCTGGAGCCACAAAAACACGTCGTAGGTGGCGCCGCTCACATCCACCGCCAGGCCCAGCTGATGTTCGCTGGTTCCGGGGGCAGCCACCCACCGCAGCGCTTCCGCTTCCGCCTCTTCCTGGGAAAGCCCCTCGGCCAGGTTGCTTTCCACCTCCTCCCGGAAGAGCTTCTCCTGCTCCTCCTGGGTGCGGTAGCCGGAGAGTACGGTGGGCAGTTCCCCCCAGTTGGCCTCTTGGGCGGCCTGGAACATCTCCTCCAGGGGCTGGCAGATCCGCTGGTCCACCTTTTCGCCCCCGGGCAGCTCTGCTAAGTCCACGGTATAGTTCTCCGGCACCGGATTCCACCGGTTCACCAGGAGCAGGTTCCACTCCCCTTCCCATGGCGCCGCCGGGGAGGAATCGCTCCCGGGCCCAGCATCCTCCCGGGAGGACTCCTGTGTGGTGACCACGGGTGCTGTCTGGAAACCGGCCTGCTGGGACGCCAGCCGTTCCAAATCACTGGCCGCGTAGATCAGCACCCCGATAAAACCGGAGAACAGCAGGGCAGTTACCGCCAGGAAAACCGAGAAGCCATGCTTTTTGTTAGGCGCGCTTTCATACCGATCCATTTTTCTCATGAAAATCTTCCTTTCTCTGGAAAACTGAAAAAGCCCTCTTTCTGATACGAAGCATACCAGAAAAAGGGCTTTGCGTTTTTAAGATTTCCTTGTTTCTTTCCTAAGATTTCCCTAAGATTGCTCTGAAGGGAGGGTCACCCGGAAGGTAGTGCGCCGGTTTTGGCTCTGGGCGGTGATGGTTCCCCCATGGAGGGTGACGATCTCCTTGGCAATGGCCAGCCCCAGCCCGGCGCCGCCGGTGGCGGTGGCCCGCGCCTCGTCCAGGCGGAAGAACTTCTCAAAGATGGTCTCCAGCTTCTGGGGCGGGATGGTCCTGCCCTGGTTCTCCACAAAGACGCTCACCTGTCCCTCCGCCTCCTCCGCCCGGATGCGGATGGGGGTGTCACGGTCGCTGTAAGCCACGGCGTTTTTCAGGATGTTGTTGAACACCCTGGCCAGCTTCGCGCTGTCCCCGGAAACGGTCAAGGTCTCCGGGGCGTTCAACTCCGCCGTGTTCCCATGGGCCTGGAGGATGGGGTAGAACTCATCGGTGAGCTGCACCAGCAGATAGCTCAGGTCCACCGGCTCCCTGTCCAGGGTGAGCTGCTGCAGGTTGTACCGGGTAATTTCAAAAAACTCGTTGATAAGCCCCTCCAGCCGCTGGGACTTCTCCAGGGCGATGTGGGTGTACTTTTCCCGCTGGGCCTGGGGCATATCCGGCACCTCGTCCAGCAGGCTCAGGTACCCGATGACGGAAGTGAGGGGCGTTTTCAGGTCATGGGCCAGGTAGGTGATCAGGTCGTTTTTCCGGGCGGTCTCCTGCTGAAGCTTTTGTTCCCGGCTTTGGAGCCTGCCCTTCAGCTCCGCCACCTGGGCCGCCAGCTCCTGTTGCTCCGGGGGGAAGATCTCGCTGGCATCCCGCTGGGAGAGCATGGCCTCCCGAAGCCGCTGGGCGATCTGCCGGGCGTCCTCTTTGCCCTTGCTTCTGCGGGCAAGGAAGTAGGTGATCCACAGGGCGGCGGCCCAGAGCAGGCCGTTGACCACCAACACTCCCAGCAGGAAGGGCTTGACCCAGTGCCAGTTGATGTGCTGTACGATGCCATAAGTCCCGGCCGAGGGGACATATTCCTCCCAGGTGAGCATGAAGGTGCTCTCCACCCAGTCCACAATGACGCCGTTGAGAACGGTATCAAACAGTCCGTAAAGCAGCAGGCAGACCGCCAGCATGGAGAGGCACCCTGCCGCCAAGGCCCAGTAGTTACGGTTCCATCCCATAGCCAACCCCCCAAATAGTCTTGATGTAGTGCGGGTGCTCAAAGGAATCCCCCAGTTTTTCCCGAAGATGGCGGATGTGCACGGTGATGGTGTTGTTGTTTTTGCTGTAATACTCGTCCCCCCAGACCTGATGGAACAGCTCCTCGGAGCTGACCACCCGGCCCTGGTTCTCGCAGAGGATCCGCAGGATGGAAAACTCCGTGGGGGTCAGGGACAGGGGCTTTCCGTTGAGGGTGCACTCCCGGGTCTTGACGTCCACCGTCAACCCGGAGAAGGTGAGCACCTGCTCCTTGGCAGCCTCCTTGCCGCTGTACCGGGTATACCGCCGCAGCTGGGCCTTCACCCGGGCCATCAGCTCCAGGGGCAGGAAGGGCTTTGTCACATAGTCGTCCGCCCCCAGGGCCAGGCCGTTAATCTTGTCCAGCTCCTCCCCCTTGGCCGTCAGCATGATCACCGGGTAGGAGTACTGCTCCCGGATGGCCCGGCACAGCTCAAAGCCGCTGACTCCGGGAAGCATCACATCCAGGATGGCCAGGTCCACCGGCTGCCGCCGGAGAAACTCCAGGGCCTCCGTCCCGCTGTAAAACACAACGGGGTCGAAGTTCTCGTTTTGCAGGTACAGCGCCACCAGATCGGCGATCTCCCGCTCGTCGTCCACCACCAGAATCTTTTCCTCCATGTCATCCGCTCCTTTGTTCCGTCTTTTCAGTATACCAGATTTTCCAAAGGAGTTTTTTAAGAAAATCCTAAGAATCCGGCTTCTGCCCCTCTTGTCCAGGAGGAGGGATGGACGCTGTGCCGGTCTCCCCTGGGTGGAACTGTTCCAGAATCCCGACCTGAATCAGACCAGCCCTCGGCTGCTTGCTGCCGCCCATGATACCGGGCCCTTGTCTCCGAAAGCGTTCCGGAGCTCTCAAAAAGCTACCCCCGGCACCGCTTTCTATCCCACCGCCATGTTGAGCCGTGACCCCAGCGCCCAGGCGGCCAGCATCCTGATGAACTTCGAGTGAACGCTTTCCAAAGGAACCCGCGGAAAGCCCCATTCTCCCGGCTGTGGGAACAGGTACAGCAATCGGGGCCGAGAGTTTGAGGGCTGCGAAGAACCTCCCACAAGGAGAAGGGACGCAGGAGTGATTGCCTGCGTCCCTCGTTCTGACGTTCCTTATTCCGTTTTCTCAGTTTCAGGTTCGGTTTGCGTGGGTTCCGCTGTGGGCTGCTGGGAAGGTGCTGCCGGGACGGGCGCCGCCGCGGGAGGCTCCTGGCTGCCTGCGGCCACTTTCCCGCCGATCATGCCGGAGAGCAGGGCTTTCACGTCGATGCCCATGCCCTGGGAGATTCCTTCGGTGACCTGGGTGGTTCCGTTGATAATGTCCTGCAGCAGCTTGGCGCTGTTGCCGTCGCCGTACATGGTGATCTTGTCCACCTTGGAAAGGGGTTCGGCCACATTCCTGGCAATGGCGGGCAGGGCGTTCATGACCATCTCGATCACAGCCGCCTGGCCGTATTTCTTCATGGCTTCCGCCTTCTTGTCAATGCCTTCCGCCTCTGCCAGCGCCTTGGCCTGGATGGCCGCGGCCTCTGCCTTACCGACAGCGGAGATGCCGGCTGCTTCCTGCTCCTTGGCGAAACGAGCGGCTTCGGCCTGCTTCTTCACGGCCTCCGCCTCTTGTTCCTGCTCGTACCGCTTGGCTTCCGCGTCCTTCTGCCGCTGGAACAGGGCTGCTTGCGCCTCCTGCTCTTTCCGGTAGCGGTCAGCGTCCGCCTTGGCGCGGATTTCCGCGTCCAGGGCCTGCTTGGCCACCTCTACCTCCTGCTTTTTCAGCTCCGCTTCCCGGGCGGTCTTGGCGATTTCCGCGTCCACCGTGGCGGTGCCGATGACCTTCTGCTGGGCCTGGTTCTGGATCTCGTAGGCGGCTTCCGCTTCGGCCCGCTTGGTATCGGCCGAAATTCTCAGCTCCGCCTTCTTGATCTCCAGTTCATTCTGCTTTTGGGCGATCTGGGTTTGGGACTCCACCTTGGCGTCGTTGGCGGCCTTGTCGGCATTAGATAATCGGCACCGGTCATATCCTCGAAGAAGCTGATTTCTCCGGGAATGTAGCCCAGATTTTTCTGGATTTGGCTTCTTCCGGTCCAGCAGTCCACCCCTTGAATGGAGCACGTTCCGGACTTGGGCCTGATAAATCCCATCAAGTGCCGGATGGCTGTGGTTTTTCCCGCGCCGTTGGGGCCCAGAAAGCCGAACACGTCCCCCTGATGTACCTGGAAGGACAGGCCAAAGATGCCTTTCCCGCTGCCGTAATCCCGGGTCAATTGTTCAATTTGAATGACATTCATGGTTTTTCTCCTTCTGGAACAAGGTCGTAATGAAATGGCGCCCAGGAGATGCGGGCCTGGGCGGGAGCCGCGTTTTCGGAAGGGAAACAAGCAGGCCCCCTGCCGCTCTGCGCAGAGCGGCAGGGGGCCTTTGACAAGCCTTGTTTCATGCGTCCATGGAGCGCAGGATTACAGCACGCAGTACTGTTCCATGTAGCCTTCCATGGCTTTGATCAGCTCCGGGTCGGTGCCGTTGTCTTTCAGGTACTTGTGGATATCCACCACCGTGACAATGGGGTGCACTTTCACGCCGAACTCTTCCTCCACCTCCATGATGGCGGTTTTGCCGGGAGTGTGGCCCACCTCGCACCGGTCCACACTGATGAACATATGGGGGACCTTCACGTCGGCGCAGGCCTTCAGAATGGGCATGGTTTCCCGCACGGCAGTGCCGGCGGTGATCACGTCCTCGATGATGATGATCCGGTCGCCGTCCTGGGGCTGGTATCCCACGGTGCTTCCGCCCTCGCCGTGATCCTTGGCTTCCTTGCGGTTGAAGAAATAGGGCCGGTCAATGCCGTGATCCCGATAGAGGGAAGCGGCGCAGACGGTGGCCAGAGGGATCCCCTTATATGCCGGGCCGAACATGGCCTCGAAATCGCCCCCCACGGTGTCTTTTACCAGCTGGGCGTAATAGCTGCCCAGGCGGGAGAGCTGAGCGCCGGTCTTGTAGTTTCCGGTATTTACGAAGTACTGGGTATTCCTTCCGCTTTTGGTGACAAAATGGCCAAAGCGCAGCACCTGCGCCGAGAGCATGAACTCGATAAATTCCTTTTTCTTTTCCGTCAACATTTGGCTGCTTCCTTTCTTGCCGGGATCTTCCCAGATTACTCCTCGTCCTCTTCCGCGCCCTTGTACAGATTAAACCGGAACAGTTTGGACTCGTCAGATTCTTTTTCGCACATGACAAAGGCCTCGGCGATCTTGCCTCCCTCGATCAGCGCGGTAAGTCCTACCAGCTGGCACAATTTGCTTTTCAAGTTCAGCCGGTCGCCGTCGCGGGTCATCAGGTAGACCTCGCCCTCGCAGCTGTCCAGCACCTTCAAAAAGGCGGGTACGTCAATGTCGTGCAGTTCAACCATCTTGGGTGACATAGTCATTCCTCCTTTGCATTCTGGTCCGCTGCCATCATAGCACATTTTCCAAAAAGATGCAACCCGGCGTGACGCCGGCGTGACGCCAGCGTGACGCTGGACCCAAGTCGCGCCTTGGGCCGCCAGCTTTCGCTGGGGCAGTGAAAGGCGACAGCGCGCGTCCGCGCCGCAGGCTGCATTTTTGGGGCTGCACAGTATCCCCAGCGTGACGCTGGACCCAAGTCGCGCCTGGGGCCGCAGGCTTTCGCTGGGGCTGGGGGAGGCGACAGCGCGCGTCCGCGCCAATGGTTTGTGGGAAAGGGCAGAGGGCTTAGTATGGTGGCGTGACGCTGGACCCAAGTCGCGCCTTGGGCCGCTGGCTTTCGCTGGGGCTGTGGAAGGCGTCAGCGCGCGTCCGCGCCTGAAACAATTCGGCAGGCTTTCGGGGGCGGTTTTTGGCTTTTTTTCTCAAAAGGGACGTTGCAAGTTAGGACAATTTTTGGTACAATGGTGGCAAGATCAAGAAAGGGGTGTTCGAAAATGGATTATCTCAAGTTAAAGAGCGGCACGGATATTCGCGGTGTCGCTGTGGAAGGCGTGGCCGGCGAGCCGGTGAACCTCACCGATGAAGTGGTGGAAACCATTGCCGCCGCCTATCTGGTGTGGGTGGAGCGCCATTTGAACAAGGCTCCCCAGGGGCTGCGCATCGCTGTGGGGCACGATTCCCGCATTTCCGCCGACCGGATCAGCGGGGCGCTTCAGCGGGTGTTTGTGAAATACGGCGCCCAGGTGCTGGACTGCGGTCTGGCCTCTACGCCCTCCATGTTCTGGGCCACCCAGGACCTGCCCTGTGACTGCTCGGTGCAGATCACGGCCAGCCACCACCCCTATCACCGCAACGGCCTGAAGTTCTTCACCCCCCAGGGCGGGCTGGACGCCCCGGACATTGTGGAGATCCTCACCCTGTCCCAGAACGGGGAGCATCCGGAGAAGGAAGTCCCCGGCACCCGGGAGGACTGCGGCTACATGAAAGACTACGCCAAGCGCCTGCGGGAGACCATCCAGAAGGGCGTGGGCGCGCCTGACTACGAGCATCCCCTGAAGGGGTTCCACATTGTGGTGGACGCCGGCAACGGCGCCGGCGGCTTCTACGCCACCGACGTGCTGGAGCCTTTGGGAGCGGACATTTCCGGCAGCCAGTTCCTGGAGCCCGACGGCATGTTCCCCAACCACATTCCCAACCCGGAAAACGAGACCGCCATGGGCTTTATCTCCCGAGCGGTGAAGGAGTCCAAAGCGGACCTGGGCGTCATTTTCGACACGGACGTGGACCGGGGCGCCGCGGTGGACAACCGGGGCGAGGAGCTGAACCGGAACCGTCTGGTGGCCCTGGCCTCTGCCATAGCCCTGGAGGGCAACGAGGGCGGCACGGTGGTCACCGACTCCATCACCTCCGACGGGCTGAAAGAGTATATCGAGAACACCCTGGGCGGCAAGCATCACCGGTTCAAGCGGGGCTACAAGAACGTGATCAACGAGGCCCTGCGGCTGAACGGGGAAGGGGTCAACTGTCCTCTGGCCATTGAGACCAGCGGCCACGCCGCCATGCGGGAGAACCATTTCCTGGACGACGGCGCCTACCTGGTGACCAAGATCCTCATCAAGATGGCCTCTCTCCGCAAGGAGGGCAAGGAGCTGGAGGACCTGCTGGCCCCCCTGCGGGAGCCTGCCGAGGCGGACGAGGTGCGGCTGCCTATTTCCGATCCCGAGTTCCGGGCCAGGGGGGAGGCGCTCATCGCAGCTCTGGAGGACTACGCCAAGGCGCAGAACTGGAACATTGCCCCGGACAACCGGGAGGGCATTCGCGTGTCCTTCCCCGAGGGAGAGGGCCAGGGCTGGTTCCTGCTGCGGCTCTCCGTTCACGACCCCATCCTGCCCATCAACCTGGAAAGCGACGTGCCCGGCGGGCTGAAGCTCATCGGCAGCAAGCTGCTCCAGTTCCTGGAAGCCCACAAAGAGGGTGTGGACATCTCCCCCATGGAGAAGTACGCCTGATCCGGCTCCCTTTCCAACAAGCGCGCAAAAGCCCTTCCCCTTTGAGGGGAGGGGCATTTTGTCACTTTGCGGTAAGCTGCACCACGTGGCAGATTCCCGGAATGGCCAGGCCCTGCTGCTGGGAGGTGGGGGACATCAGGGCCCCGGTGGCGCAGAACAGAATGTTTTTCAGTTCGCCCTTCTCCATGCGGCGGAGCAGGTGGCCGCACAGAACCCCTGCCGAGCAGCCGCAGCCGGAGCCTCCTCCGTGAACGTCCTGCCGTTCCCGGTGGTAGAGGAGCAGGCCGCAGTCCTGGTGGACGGGCCGCAGGTCCACCCCGTTTGCATCCAGGCACTGGTAGAGCAGCCGGGAGCCCACCAGCCCCAGGTCTCCGGTGAAGATGCCGTCGTAGTCCTCCGGGCGGGTGTGGGTGTCCTCCAGAAATTGGAAAATGCTGTGGGCCGCCCCGGGGGCCATGGCAGCGCCCATGTTGGCAGGGTCCGTCACCCCCAGGTCCTGGACCCTGCCCGCCAGGCCTTTCCGCACTTTTATCCGGCCGCCCACCCCCACCAGCACGCAGCCGGCGGCAGTGGCGGTCCACTGAGCGGTGGGGGACCGCTGGCCGCCATACTCCAAAGGCAGCCGGAACTGCCGTTCCGCGGAGCAGAAGTGGGAGCTGGTCACCGCCAGGGCTTTCCCCGCCGCGCCGCTCTCTACCAGGATGGAGGCCATCAGCAGTGTCTGGGCCATGGTGGAGCAGGCCCCGTACTGGCCCAGAAAGGGGATCTGAAAGTCCATCAGCCCGAAGGTGGAGGAGATGCACTGGTTCAGCAGGTCCCCTGCCAGGATGAAGTCCACCTCTTCCGGTTTTAATCCCGCCTTGTTCAGGGCGATGGAGACCGCCTCCCGCTGCAGCTGGGCTTCCGCCTTTTCCCAGCTGTCCTTTTGAAGGGTGGTGTCCCCGAAGGTCTGGTCGAACTGGGAGCCCAGGGGACCCTCCGCCTCCTTTTTGCCCCCCACGGCGCCGTGGCTGAGCACAGAGGGGGGACGGTCAAATTCCAAGGTGCTTTTGCCCAAGCGTCTCATGGCGCCACCTCACAGCAAAGACAGGCCGAAGAGGATCAGCCCGTAGACCACGGAAGCGGTGACGCCATACACCAGCACCGGCCCCGCCACGGTGAACAGCTTGGCTCCCAGGCCGGTGACAAAGCCCTCGCTTTTGAATTCCAGGGCAGGAGACACCATGGAGTTGGCAAACCCGGTGATGGGCACCAGCGTGCCTGCCCCGGCGTGCTTCGCCAGCTTGTCGTAAAGGCCCAGGGCAGTGAGCAGGGCGGAGAGAAAGATCAGGCTGATGGAAACCCCGGCCCGGGCCTGGGGAAGTTCCAGCCCCAGGCGCTGGTACAGGTTGCACAGCACTTGCCCCAAGGTGCAGATGGTCCCCCCGGACAAGAAGGCCAGCAGACAGTTTTTTCCCACGGTAGTGGGCGGCGAGGCCAGCTCCACCCGGCGCTTGTACTCCTCTTTGGAAAACAGCTTCATAAAAATCCCCCTTTGCCGTTTTTCTCTAGTGTGGCGGAGGGGGCTTCAAATATTCCAAACTGTAAAAAAACCGGGACCCAAGCCGCGTAATGCGCCGGGTCCCGGTGGGATTGCTTCCGTTTAATTACAGTTTTTGGAACAGGTCTTCCAGGAAAGCGTCCGCCAAAGGCAGCCACAGCTGGAAATTGGGATACTTGGCCTTGCCGCCGGTGACCAGCGGCGCCCCCGCCTGACCGTGGGGCACTCCGGCGAAGGTGTGAACCTCCACCTCCACCCCGTGAGCCAGCAGGTCGGGGACCGTGGCGTTCAGGTTGTCCATGGCGCTGTCCTCCCGGCCCACGGCGAAAAAGGTGGGCGGGTACACCACGTTCTCATAGTGGAAGGGCTCCCCCACAAACCGGGGACCGTACACACACAGGAACGCGGCAGGGGTGGCGTCCAGCTCGTCCAGCTCATCGGGCCGGTAGGCGGGGAAGGAATCCTTCACCCGCTGCTTCCCGGAGAAGTACTGGATCAGCCCCTCCCCGGTGATGCCTCCGTTGGAAAATCCGGCAAAGGCCACCTTCTTGGGGTCAATGCCCAGCCGGGCGGCATTGTTGCGCACGTAGCGCACTGCCCGGGCGGCGTCCACGCCGGCCTCTTTCTGGGTCCAGGGGTTGTGGTTGGTCCGGTTCAGCAGCAGGAAGGAGTGGTACCCCATGGCGTTGAAATCCCGGGCACTCTGGTAGCCTTCCAGCACGTTGGCGTCTCCATGGTCGCCCCCGGCGCAGAACACCACCGCCCCCTTGGGGATCTCCCCCTCCGGCAGAAGCATCTCGTAGAGGTAGGGCTTGAAATCCGGATTGTGGTTGTAGCGAAGGTTGGAATTGTCCGTGTACTTGGTTTCGGTGGGCATGTTGCCCTCTTCCCACAGGTAGGTCCGGGGAATGGGGTCCTCCACCGGCTCCAGGGCGTTGAGCATGGCTTCCAGCCGTTCCACCTTGCCTTGGGTCTCCTGGTTGAAGGGGCTCCACACAATGGACCGGTACAGGTTCACCAGCTCCGCCACCTTGGGGATGGGGTAGTTCAGGCAGTCCTCGAACACGGTGATGGCCCGATGCTTCAAGGGCCCCATGGCCCGGTGCACCGGCTCCTCCTTTTTCCACATCTCTTCAAAAACGCTCCAATCCGGCACGGCAAACCCCTCCTTTCCTCAAGCCTGCATCCGCTTCAAGGCGTTGCTCTTCAAAATATACCGCAGCACATTGCAGGCGCCCCGCTGGAGCTCGGCCAGGGTCAGGCCGTTCTCCTTTTCCAGGGAGGCCAGCACCGCGCCGTCCACGCCGCCGGCATGGTCCACGGCGCCGGGCATCAGCACGTCCACCTGAGACCGCACCCGGTAGGCGCTGTCCCACAGGTCGGGGAAGTCGGGGTCCACGCTGGGACGCATCCACCAGTCGGTCATCACGCAGCCCTGGTAGTCCCACTCGCCCCGGAGCACAGTGGTGCACAGGTCGTAGTTGTAGTGGTCCCAAACGCCGTTGATCTTGTTGTAGCTGGTCATGATGTTCTGGGGCTGGCCTTCGTCCACGCAGATCTTGAAGCCCTTGAGGTAGATCTCACGCAGGGCGCGCTGGGACAGGCGGGAGTCGTTGTATTCCCGGTTGGTCTCCTGGTTGTTGCAGGCAAAGTGCTTGGGGCAGGCGGACACGCCGTTTTTCTGCAGGCCCCGCACCATGGCCGCGCCGATCTTGCCGGTGACCACAGGGTCCTCGGAGAAATACTCGAAGTTGCGGCCGCACAGGGGGTTGCGGTGGATGTTCATGCCGGGCCCCAGCAGCACGTCGCTGCCCTTCATCACCATCTCACGGCCGTGGGACTGGTACATGTTCTCCACCAGCTGGGGATTCCAGGTGCAGGCAAGGGCGGTGCCGCAGGGCAGCAGGGAGCAGTAGAACTGCAGCCGGATGCCGGAAGGTCCGTCGGTGGTGGTGATGGGAGGCACGCCCATGGCCCGCAGGTTCTCGGTAATGCCGCCCATGACAGCGGCGTTGCCCTTGGCGCCCAGGGGGCTGTCCATAATCATGTCGCCCCGGCTGAGAGCCTCCAGGTCCACAGGGGCAATCTGTGCCACAAAGTCCTCCATGGCGGCAAGGCCCATGGCCACGTCGTTCAACTTGATGCCCTTGTCCCCGGTGTAGGGGATCTCCTGGGGCAGGTTTTCCAGAATTCGGTCCTTCAGGGAGCGGGTGGCCAGGGGCACAGGCTCGAAGGCCTTTTCCCCGTTCTTGTTCACCATGCGGTCGAAGGCCACCACGGGGGCGCACACCTCCTGGAGCTGGCGCAGCACCCGGAACTGGGGCACGTTGACGGCAGCCTGCTTCTGGGCGGTGCGCACGTCGGTGCCCACGAAAATCTCATAGTCGCCGGCTTCCAGCACCCAGGCGTTCTTGCTGCCGGTGATGCCGGAGTCGTCGTAGCTTGCCAGGGTGTCCAGGGAGAAGCTCAGGGTCAAAGTCTGGGACTCCTGAGGCTGGAGCAGCTTGGTCTTCTGGAAGGCGGTCAGCTCCCGGGCGGGCTTGCCCAGCAGGCCCTGGGGGGCGGCGCCGTACACCTGGACCACTTCCTTGCCGGGAAGCTCGCCGGTGTTCTTCACGGTGACCTTCACCCGAATGGTGTCGCCGCAGGGCTTCACCTGGATGTTCTCCAATGCGAAGGTGGTGTAGGAGAGACCAAAGCCGAAGGGGAACTGGACGGCATCCTTCTGGAAGGTCTCAAAGTAGCGGTATCCCACGTAGATGTCCTCCACGTAGGTGTTTTCCTCCATGCCCAGGAAGGTATCGGCGCTGGGGTAGTCCTCGTACCGGTAGGCGATGGTGTCGGTGAGCTTGCCGCAGGGGGTCACCTTGCCAGTGAGCACGTCCGCCACTGCGTTGCCGCTCTCCATGCCGCCCTGCCACACGTACAGGGCGCCGTCAATGGGGTAGTCCTCCAGCCAGGCCAGGTCCATGACGCTGCCGGAGTCGATGAGCACCACCGTGTGGGCAAAGGCGCCAGTCACCTGGGAGAGCAGCTTCTTCTCGTCCTCGGTAAGGTAGAAGCTGCCGGGCTCCAAGGCGTTTTCCCGGGACTCGCCGGCGGCCCGGCCAATCACCACCAGAGCGGTCTGGCAGCGGCCGGCGGCAGCCTGCACCTGGGCGTCCTCCAGAGGCATCTCCTCAAAGTACCGGGGCCAGTGAGCCCAGAAGCCCATGTTGGGCACGTTCTCGGCGCTCCACTTGGCGTAGGTCTCTGCCAGCTCCTGGTCCACCTGAACGCCGGCGTTCTGCAGGCCTTCCATCAGGTTGACGGTGTAGGGCGGGTTCACGTCGCCGCCGGAGCCGTAGCCCACGTAGAACCAGTCCAGCTGCACCCGGCCGAACACAGCCACGGGCTTGTCCTGCTGCAGGGGCAGAGCGTTGTTCTGGTTTTTCAGCAGCACAGCGCCTTCCGCGGCGGCGGCCCGGCACAGGGCGGGCATGTGCTCCTCAATGACTTTTTCACCAAAGACGGGTTTGTGCATTTCTTGAGCCAGCTGATCCAGCAGCTCCTGAGGGATATCTTCCAGGGACATATTTTCGAACATAGGGGAATACCTCCTCGTTTTTTTCAATCTTACAATGATTCAGCCTCTTCCGTCAATAGATTGTTGGAAATACAGGTAATTTTTTTCGCAGACGTTCCGATTTTTCTGGGAAAAAAGCAAGAAATGGGGAGAGCTTTCCATCACTAAGTGGCTTGAACGCCTTTGGGCGGCCTTCCGGGCTTTGGAAAGGGGGAAAGCGGCGCCGCAAAAATGTATGAGCGCGGGGACGGCAGTTTTTGCGTGGGAAGGGCAAAAAAACTCCCCCGAACCGGAAGGCGGGGGAGGAAAGGCCTTTTATCTGGCGCCGTGGCGGGATAGGGCCGGGCTCTGTTTCGGTTTGCGCTTTTTGGGAGGTGGGGGGTTCTGAGAGCTGGCGATCACGTGGTCCACAAAATGGACCAGGGCCAGCATCAGGGCAATGGAGAACAGCAGCATGGGCGCCAGGGCAATGAGCATGGGCAGGGTCAGGGCGGAAAGGGCGAAGAAGTCGCTCAAAAACAGGGAGGCTCCCACGAAGGCTGCCAGCAGCACCCCGAACAAGGCGCCCCGCAGGCCGTTGAAGGGGGCGCTCACCTTGAACAGCATGATGAAGCCTGTCAGGCTGGTGAGGATCACCGCCAGGGTGGACATGTTCTGGCTGGAAAGCTCCAGGGGCCCGCTGAGAACGCACAGCAGCACAATGTTGGCGGTCATGGTGAGGGAGGCGGGAATGCACTGGCGGATCACGTTGAAGATGAATTTCCCCCGCAGCCGGTCCTTGTTGGGCTCCAGGGCCAGAATGAAGGAAGGCGTGCCAATGGTCAGGGTGCTGATCAGGGTCTGCTGCACCGGCTGGAAGGGGTAGGTGTAGTTGATGAAGATAAACAGCACGGCGATGAGTGCCGAGAAAATGGTCTTTGCCAGAAACAGGGCGCTGGAGCGCTGCAGGTTGTTGATGGACCGCCGGCCCTCCTGGACCACCAGGGGCATGGAGGCGAAGTTGGAGTCCAGCAGCACCAGGCTGGAAACGGTGCGGGCAGCGTCGCTGCCGGAGGCCATGGCGATGGAGCAGTCCGCCTCCTTCAGGGCCAGCACGTCGTTGACCCCGTCGCCGGTCATGGCAACGGTGTGGCCCTGGGCTTTCAGGGCCTTGACGAAGCTGAGCTTCTGCTGGGGGGTCACCCGGCCGAACACAGCGTACCGGCTCACCGCCTGGCGGATGTCCTCCTCGGTGTGGAGGGTGGTGGCGTCCACGTACTGGTCCGCGTTTTCCAGGCCGGCCTTCCGGGCAATGTTGGCCACGGTCACCGCGTTGTCCCCGGAGATCACCTTCAGGTCCACCCCCTGGTCCGCAAAGTACCGGAGGGTCCGGGGTGCCTCCCGGCGGATCTTGTCGCTGAGCAGCACCAGGCCCAGGGGCCGGGGTGTTCCGGAAACCATCTGGCCGTCGAAGTCCTGGGGACTGTGGGCCAGCAGCAGCACCCGCTGGCCCTGCTGGGAATAGGTTTCCACCTGGCTGCGAATGGCTTGGAAGGCCTCCCCCAGGATAAACTCCCCGGCGCCCATCAGATAGGAGCCTTGGCCGGGGAAATAGGCGCCGCTCCACTTCCGGGCGGAGGAGAAGGGCACCAGGATGGCTGCCCGCCAGGGGCTGGGCTGGGAGAACCTGTCCTTAATGGCCAGGAAAGTGGGGTTGTCGTCCTCCAGGCTGGACACCAGAGCGCTGAGGGCTGCGGCCATCTCCTGTTCCGTAACGCCCTCAAAGGGGACCAGCCCGTCTACCTGCATGGTGCCCTCGGTGATGGTGCCGGTCTTGTCCAGGCACAGGGTGTCCACCCGGGCCAGAGTTTCCACGCAGTACAAGTCCCGCACCAGGGTTTTCCGGGCGGAGAGCTTCACCACGCTGACGGCGAAGCACACGCTGATGAGCAGCACCAGCCCTTCGGGGATCATGCCCACCATGGCGGCGGTGGTGCTGACCACCGAGGTCTGCAGGTTGTCGCCCAGCAGGAAGAACTGCTTCCAGAACAGCAGGGCGCCAATGGGCAGAATGCCGAAGCCCACCACTTTCACAATGCGGTCGATGGAGTCCATGATCTCCGAGTTCCGCTTCTTGATGTACTTGGCGTCCCCGGCGATCTTGGTGGCGTAGTTGTCGACGCCCACATGCTCCACCTGGCCGCGGCAGTGGCCGCTGACCACAAAGCTGCCGGAGAGCAGGTGGTCTCCGGGACGCTTTAAAATGGGGTCCGACTCCCCGGTGATCAGGGACTCGTTAACCTCGCATTCTCCCGCGGCCACCACCGCGTCGGAACAGATCTGGTTGCCGGAGGAGAGCAGCAGAATGTCGTCCAGGACCACCTGCTCCACGGGGATGGATTTCTTCTGCCCCTCCCGCAGCACCACCGCCTTGGGGGCGGAGACAATGGACAGCTTGTCCAGGGTGCGCTTGGCCCGGATGCTCTGGAAGGAGCCGATGAGGATGTTGGAGAAGATAACGCCCAGAAACACGGCGCTGCGGAAAGAGCCCACCAGAATCACCGCGGCGGCCAGGGCAAAGTTCAGAATGTTGAAAAAGGTGAACACGTTTTCCCGGATGATCTGGCCCTCCGACTTGGTCTTGATGCCGGTGGTGCCGTTGTGAAGGCCTTCCCGAACACGGCGCTGCACCTGTTCCTGGGAAAGGCCCAGCTGGGGGTCGGGGTGAAACCGCTCCGCCGCCTGGCGCCGGGAGGGCTGGGAGGCGGGGCGTTTGATGTCTCGGTCACGGCTGCGGGGCAAGGAAAATCCCTCCTTCTGGCGGAATGTCATTACTCCAAGTATACACCAACCGGAGATGCTTTCCAAGCGCAGATCTTCCCCATTTTTAAAAAATTTCCGCTTTTCCACAATTTCCCCGGGCACGCCTCCCCCGGAGTGGAGGAATTTAGCCAAAAAGGAGAAGGGAATTCCCGGGAAAACGGGAAAAAACCAGGTTTTTCGCAGGTTTGGGAGATTTGACAGGAGCTAGAAAAAAGAATATAATGCCCACTAGGTAGTTTTGAAAACAAGTTTATCCCCGGAAATAGAAAGGATGTTTCACAGATGGCTGGCAAAAAGACAGCGGAATTTATGATTGTTAACCGCAGAAGCGGCAAGGCTTTGCAGGCGACAGGCCTGGACAACGGCCTGGTCGTGGAGCAGGCCGAACCCGTTAAGAGCGACGCGCAGATCTGGACCGCCGTGGAGACCGAAGGCGGCGTAAAGCTTTTCAATAAAGCCTGCGGCAAAGTGCTGGACGTAATGGCCAACGGCACCGCCAACGGCACCTGGGCGCAGACCTGGGAGGATGTGGACGGCGAAAGCCAGCTCTGGCAGCTGGTGAACGTGACCACCACCTACAAGAAGATTGTCAACGTGATGGCCGGCAAGGCTCTGGACATTGTGGATATGAGCAGCGAGGACGGCGCCCCTGCCCAGATCTGGGAGGATGTGGACGGCGAGGGCCAGCAGTGGAAGTTTGTCTCCACCGCTCCCAAGGCCGCTACCAAGACCGTGCGCAAGCCCGCCGCCAAGAAGGAAGAGCCCAAGGCGGAAGTGAAAGCCGAAGCCAAGAAGGAAGTGAAGGCCGAGGCCAAGGCGGAGGAAAAGCCCGCCAAGCGCCCTGCCCGCGCTGCCAAGGAAGAGCCCAAAAAGGCTGAGGTGAAAAAGGCCGCCGAGCCCAAGGCCCTCCAGGAAGAGCCCAAGAAGGTGCTGAAGAAGCAGGAAGAGGCCCCCAAGGCCCTGACCAAGACCGAAGCCGCCCCCAAGAAGGCTGCCGGCAAGACCGCGAAAAAGTAAGCTCCGGTGAGAGCTTCCAGAGGACGAGAGCCACTGGCTTTCGTCCTCCTTTTTTGGCTGGCCGGGGATTTTTCCATTTACAAAAATGGGAAAAACGGGTATCATGTATTCCAGAAAGCAATTTTTAGAAAGGCGGGGTTCCACATGGCGGATATTGTATCCATGGGTGAGCTGTTGATCGATTTTACCCCGGTGGGGGAAACGGAGGACGGGCGGCTGCTGTTTGCCCGAAATCCCGGAGGCGCTCCGGCAAACGTGGCTGTACAGGCCCATCGGGCCGGGGTGAGCGCCGGTTTCCTGGGCCGGGTGGGCAAGGATATGTTCGGCGATTTCCTGGTGGACACCCTGAAGGACTGCGGGGTGGATACCCGGGGACTGAGCCAGGACCCGGAGTACGCCACCACCCTGGCCTTTGTGCAGCTGAGCCCCGAAGGAGACCGGGACTTCAGCTTTTACCGCAATCCCGGCGCCGACACCCGGCTGACCTTTGAGGACACGGACCTTTCCCTCATTCAGGAGTGCAGGCTGCTGTGCTTTGGGTCCCTGCTGCTGACGGCGGAGCCCTCCCGTTCCGCGGTGGAGCGGCTGGTGGACTACGCCCGGTCCCAGGGAGCGATCACCGCCTACGACCCCAACTGGCGTCCCCCCCTGTGGAAGGGCCGGGAGGAAGAGGGCATAGAGCGGATGAAGAGCCTGGTGCCCAAGGCGGACATCATGAAGATCTCCGGGGAAGAACTGGAGCTGCTCACCGGCAGGGGGTCGGTGGAGGAGGGGGCCTGGGCGCTGCTGGAGCAAGGGGTCTCCCTGGTGGTGGTCACCCTGGGAGCCCACGGCTGCAAGGCCTTTGCCCCGGGCATCTCCCTGGCGAAAGAGACCTACGACACTCCGGTGAAGGACACCACCGGCTCCGGGGACAGCTTTTTCGGAGCCCTGCTGGCGAAGATCGTCCAGTCGGGCAAGCGGCCCGCTCAGCTTTCCCCCGAGGAGCTGGGAGACTTCCTGGACTTTGCCAACGCCGCCGGCTCCACCTGCGCCACGCAGACGGGAGCCATCCCCGCCCTGCCGGATGTGGAGGCCATTGAGCGCTGCCGCAAGACCGTGCCCCTGCTGCGGCTGTAACCGGTTTGAATAGCAGAATCCCCGCCCTGGGCTTCAGGACGGGGATTTTTTTACGGCAGTTTCTTGTTTTCCAGGTAGGTTTCCACCCGGTAGCGGGGTCTGGCTTTCACCTCGCTGTATATTTTCCCGATGTAGCCTCCCACCACACCCAGGCAGAGCATCTGCAAACCGCCCAGCAGCCAGATGGAGCACACAATGGCGGTCCAGCCGGAGACGGCCACCCCGGCAAAGTAGGAGATCAACGCGTAAAGCAGGCCGAAAATGCTCAGCAGGGAGATGAGCACCCCCAGGTTGGAGATCAGCTTCAAGGGCTTCACGCTGAAACTGGTGATGCCGTCCAGGGCAAAGGAGAGCATCTTTTTCAGGGGGTACTTGCTCTCCCCGGCGAACCGCTCGTGGCGGTCGTAGTAGACGTAGTCGCTGCGGTAGCCGATCAGCGGCACAATGCCCCGCAGAAACAGGTTCACCTCCCGGTACTCGGAAAGACCCTCCAAGGCCCGCTTGCTCATCAGCCGGTAGTCCGCGTGGTTGAACACCACGTCCACCCCCAGAAGCTTCATCACCTTGTAGAAGCCCTCGGCGGTGGTCCGCTTGAACCAGGTGTCCGTGTCCCGCTTGTTGCGCACGCCGTAAACCACGTCGCAGCCCTCCCGGAACTTGGTGACGAACTGGTCCAGGGCGTCGATGTCGTCCTGCAGGTCCGCGTCCATGGAAATGGCGGCGTCGCACCGGTCCATGGCGGTCATCAGGCCGCAGAGCAGGGCGTTCTGGTGGCCCCGGTTGTGGGCCAGCTTCACCCCTTCCACCCAGGGGTTTTCCCGGTTGTACTGGGAGATCAGCTCCCAGGTTTTGTCTTTGCTGCCGTCATCCACAAACAGCATGCGGCTGGCTTCGCCGATCAGGCCGTTGGCCCTCATGGCTTCCAGCTTCCGGGTGAGCCGGTGACTGGTCTCCGGCAGCACCGCCTCCTCGTTGTAGCAGGGGATGACAAAATAAATGGTGGGTTCCATAGTCCTTCTCCTTTTTACTTGGTAGAGCCTGGCTCCTTCTCCTCCTGGACAGCGGAGGGCTGTTCCTCAGGGGGAGCGGGCTGGTTTTCGGGTGTCTCCGGGGCGGGCGGGTCCTCCGGGACGGCGGCTTCCCGCTGCACGTGGGGGACCATGGCGCCGGGCCTGCGGAACGAGGTGTGCCGGGACTTGGCATACTGGGAGAACCTCCCCACCCGCAGCAGGCTGGGACCGCTGGCGGGGGCGGGCCGGGGCCGCACCCGGTTCATCAGCATCAGGTAGGCCACCAGCAGCGCCAGGGACAGCAGGGTGATGATGAACCCGGTCATCAGGCCGGGGGTGTGATAGGTGAACTCGATGAGCACATTTTCCCCCTGGGGGACGGTGACCGCCATAAAGCCCACGTTCACCTTTTCAATGACCACCGGCTCCCCGTTGACCGTGGCGCTCCAGCCGGACTCGTAGGGCACGCTGAAGAACACCACCTGCTGCCGGTCGGAGTCCATCTGGGCGGTAAAGCCGGTGTTGGTGTATTCGAAGAAGGAGCAGGAACGCGCCTTCCGGTCCAGGCAGTCCTGGAGGTAGTTTTCCTCGTTGAACACCCGCATCTCCTCCGGCAGGTGCTTCAGAATGCCCTCGTACTGGGCCGCCCGGTCATCCTCGATGACGATGGCCCGCATCATGGCCAGCTCCCGGTCTCCGATGGAGTTTTCGCTGCCCTCGTTCAGGGCGTTAAACTCGGTGCGGGTGAGGTAGTAGTCGTAGGAGAAACCCATGGGGACATAGTACAGGTTTTCCCAAATGTCAAAGCCGTTGGCGTTGCCGTAGTAGGCGAAGCCGGGCATGGCGGGGTCGGAGGAATCCTCCCCGGCAAAGTATTGGTCGTCGTGGTCGTCGTCAAACAGCCAGTGGACGCTTAACAGCCCCCGGATGGCGTAGTGGTCCGTGGTGGGCCGGGAGGCCACGTCCCGAGGCACGCCGATGGAATCGTAAAACTCCATGATGGAGCCGGGCACCACGCTGTGGAACGCCTGGATGGAGGGGATTTCCCAGAACATGGCGGCGTTGTCCAGAGACTCGTAGAAGTCGGAGCGGCTCTGCTGCAGGTCGGGCAGGTCCACGTTTTTGCCCCCGTTAAGGGAGTAGGGGATCAGATGGTCCCAGGTGTATTCCGACTGGGTCTTGCCCAGGGCGATGAAGAAGATGGAGTAGAACACGGAGACAAGGCAGACCCCCACCAGCGTGGAGCGGAAAAAGGCTTTTTTGTTTTTCCGGCAGAAGCAGAACAGGTACACCACCGCTCCCAGGGACACCAGGGAGATAGCCACATAGCTCCAGAACCGGGTGGGGTATTCCTCCAGGCCCACGGAAAGGGTCTCCGACCCGTCCACGGTTTCCAGAACGGGCATAAAGCCGATGACCACCGCAATGGCCGTGGTGATGACCACCGTCCAGGTGATGGAGCGCTTCCAGTTGACCCGGTCGTTCTCCAGGGCCAGCACCGTGGCAAGGGACATCATCAGGGTGAGCATGTAGTACCACCGGGCGTAGAAGGAGGTGTTCATCATCTGGAAGGAGGAGTTCAAGAAGGGCACCAGCGCCATGAGGAACAGGACCCAGAGAAACTTTTTCAGCCAGTGCTTCCGCCGCATCTGGAGCCAGCCGATGACGCCGGTCATGCCGAACAGGGGCAGCCAGGCGCCCAGGGAGGCCCACTTGGAGCCGGAGTCCGGGGTGAAGTTGGGCCGGGCGGGCAGATCCGGGGGGAAGAAGAAGCAGGTGAGAATGTGGAGGTACCGCTGCACGTTGTTGTACAGCACCGCGTTCCACCCGTTGATGTACTCCGTGGCCCGGTAATTCTGGAGCACCGTCAGCACAGAGGGAACCAGCAGCGTGCAGGAGAGGCCCAGGCCCAGCACCGCTTCCAGGGCCAGCAGCAGAAAGTCCTTCACGCTGATGCGCCAGCTTTTGCAGATGAGCCGCAGGAAGAAATAGAGGAGGGTGAAGGTGACCTGGCCCACGAAGAAGTAGTAGTTTACCACGCAGCAGACGCACACCGCCAGGGCAAACAGGCCCCGCCGGCGGGTGGCCATGTACTCGTCCAGTGCCGCCAGCAGCAGAGGGAAGAACACAATGGCCTCGTGGAAGTGGTTGAAGAAAATGTTGTACACGGAGAACCCGGAGAAGGCGTAGAGCACCCCGGCGATCAGGGCGGTCTCCTGGTTTTTGGTGTACCGGTGGATGTAGACGTAGCCGGTCAGGGTGGCGCAGGCGAACTTCAGAATGAGCAGCGGGCCCATCAGGTACTGCACCCACTCCGAGGGGAAGGGGATGGTGAGCCAGAAGAAGGGGCTGCCCAGCAGGTAGAAGCTGTAAGAGCCTATGAAATTGGCGCCCAGGTCCGTCTTGTAGTTCCAGCCGAAATTGCCGGAGCGCACCGCGTCGTGAGCCAGCCGGTAGAAAGGCACCTGCTGAACGTTAAAGTCCCCGTAAAACAGGAACCGGCCGCCGTCCACCACCAGAAAGGGGAGGAACACGAGGAAGGAGAGCCCCAGGCCCAGGAAAAAGGCCTTGAGGAAGTAGTTGTCCCGAACGCTCTTTTTCTTTGTTTCTTTCACAGATCCCATATACGAGCGTACCTCCTGGTATAGAGTTCATGGAAAAAGGCCGCCGGCGGCTTCGGACCGGGCCTGCGGCAGACTGGCCCCGCGGGCTTTCCCCAGGCCCCGGCCCGGACGGCCCGCTGGACGTTTCAAATATTATAGCACAGATTCCCAAGGGGTAAAAGCCTTTTTTGGCGTTTGCCGGGGACAGGTGAAGGAAGGGGGAAAAAGATTTCAATTTTGTAACAACAAAGGCGGAAAAGTATTGTATAATAAAAGAGCGCCTGAGTGCAGGAGCGGAAAATCCGAAAGGAAGGGTGGGGACGGAATGTATCCATTTTTCGCCATGCTTTCCCGCATGAAATACATCAACCGCTGGGGTTTGATGCACAATACCCGCAGCGAGAACATCTGCGAGCACAGCCTGGAGGTGGCCCTGGTGGCCCACGCGTTGGCCACCATCGGCAATGTGAAGCTGGGCAAACACTACAACCCGGAGCGGGCTGCCATGCTGGCAGTGCTCCACGACGCCCCGGAGATCATCACCGGGGACATGCCCACGCCGGTGAAGTACCACTCGGAGGAGATCCGCAAGGCCTACGCCGAGGTGGAGGACATGGCGGTGGAGCACCTGGTCTCCATGCTGCCGGAGGAGTTCCGGGACCAGTACCGGGCGGTGATGACCATGAGCGGCCAGGAGGACCAGGAGCTGAAGCCCCTGGTAAAGGCCGCGGACAAAATCTCTGCGGTGATCAAGTGCGTGGAGGAACGCCAAAGCGGCAACCGTGACTTTTCCAAGGCGGAACAGACCATCATCCAGTCTATTGGGGAGATGAAGCTGCCGGAGGCGGACTACTTCATGAAGGAGTTCCTGCCCTCCTACGGACTCACCATTGAGGAGCAGGACTACACCCGGGAAGCGGGGCTAAAGTTTTCGGAATCGTCACAAATGGTGTTTTCGAAAGTATTAAAATAAGACCCGGACCGGCCCCTTCGGGAATATGCGATCTTTGTTTTGGGAAAAGGAATACTGTGCATGAAGATTGGAAGCATTGAGATTACGGGCAGGGCGGCCCTGGCTCCCATGGCGGGAGTCACCGACGCCGCCTACCGGCGCCTTTGCGCGGATTTCGGCGCGGCCTATACCGTCACCGAAATGGTCAGCGCCAAGGCCATACAATACAACTACCAGAAAACCGCCCAGCTGGCGGACACCTCCGGGGACAGGCATCCCGTGTTCCTCCAGCTGTTCGGCAGCGACCCCTTCGACTTTGGCCTGGCGGCCAGAAAAGCGGCGGAGCTGGGCCCCGACGGCATTGACATCAACATGGGGTGCCCTGTGCCCAAAGTGGCGGGAAACGGCGCCGGCAGCGCACTGATGAAGGACCCCCCAAAGTGCGCCGCCATTGTGGCCGCCGTAAAGCGGAACACAGACCTGCCCGTCACGGTGAAGATCCGCGCCGGGTGGGACGAAGAGCACCGCAACGCCGTGGAGGTGGCCAGAGCCTGTGAAGAGGCGGGCGCCGCCGCCATCTGCGTCCACGGCCGCACCCGGAACCAGATGTACATGGGCAGCGCCGATTGGGACATGATCGGGGAGGTGAAGCGGGCCGTTTCCGTGCCGGTTATCGGCAACGGGGACGTGGTGGACGCCCAGTCCGCCTGCAAGCTGCTGGACCACACCGGCTGCGACATGGTGATGGTGGGCCGGGGCGCTCTGGGGAACCCCTGGATCTTCCGGCAGATCAACGCCTACCTGCAGGACTCCTGCACCATCCTGCCCGGCCCGGGCGTTGCCGAACGGATTCTCGTCATCCGGCGCCACATGGACGAGCTGTGCCGGCTGAAAGGAGAACATCGCGCCATGCGGGAGGCCAGAAAGCACGTGGGGTGGTACCTCCACGGCCTCCGGGGAGCGGCTGCCTTCCGGCGGCGTGCCGGGGAGCTCTCCACCCTGGAGGATCTGGACCTGCTGCTGCGGGACGTGTACATGGCCGCCCGGGAGGAACAGGAAGAGGACGGCTGAGATTTTGAAAAGGAGCGCCAAGCGATGAAACTCTTAGTGTTGGACGGAAACAGCATTTTAAACCGGGCGTTTTACGGCATCAAGCTGCTCACCACCAAGTCGGGAGACTACACCAACGGCATCTACGGCTTTCTCACCATGCTGAACAAACTGCTGGAGGAAACTTCCCCCCAGGGGGTGGCCATCGCCTTTGACCGGAAGGCTCCCACCTTCCGTCACAAGGCCTACGCCGGCTACAAGGCCAACCGGAAAGGCATGCCTGAGGAGCTGGCTCAGCAGCTGCCTGTTTTGCAGGAGCTGCTCACCGCCCTGGGGTATCAGATCGTCTCCTGCGAGGGCTGGGAGGCGGACGACATTCTGGGGACCCTGGCCGCCGCCTGCGAGGCTGCCGGGGACAGCTGCACGATCGCCACCGGGGACCGGGACAGCCTGCAGCTGGTGTCTCCCCAGACCACGGTACGGCTGGCCACCACCAAGTTCGGCCAGCCCCAGGTGACGGTGTACGACGAGGCAAAGCTTCGGGAGGAGTACGGTGTGTCCCCCCGGCAGATGATCGACCTGAAGGCCATCCAGGGGGATTCCTCCGACTGCATCCCCGGGGTGGCGGGCATCGGCCCCAAGGGCGCCGGGGAGCTGATCCAGAAATACGGCAGTGTCCAGTATGTGTACGACCATCTGGAGGAGCTGGACATCAAGCCCGCCATGAAGGCGAAGCTGGAAAAGTCCCGGGACAACGCCTTTCTAAGCTACGACCTGGGCACCATCCGCCGGGACGCCCCCATTGACACAGACCTTTCCCACTACGTGAAGGGGGAGGGGGAGCCCCAGAAGGCAGTGGGGATTATGGTGAAACTGGAGCTGTTCTCCCTGCTGGAGAAGTTCGGCCTCTCCGGAAACCAGCCCGCCCAGGAGAACGCCCCTGCCGGGGAACGGCCTCCCGTGGAGGAGTACGAGGACGGAGCCCCCCTGCTGCCTCAGCTGGAGGATGAGGGGCAGGCTTACTTCTACGCCCAGTGGGAGGGAGGGGAGCTTGCGTCCCTGGTGTTTTTCCACGGAGGGAAGCTCCATCGGGTGAAACCGGATGATGCGTTCCTGCGGGCTTTCTTCAAAAACGACCGGATCAAGAAGTACACCCACGACAGCAAGCCCCTGCAGCGGAAGGCCCTTACCCTGGGCTGTAAGATGGAAAACGTGGAGATGGACACCGCCCTGGCGGGGTACCTGCTGAACCCCTCCGCCTCCGGGTACGGGGTGGACCGGCTGGCGGCGGAGTACGGGGTGGCCCTGCCGGACTTTGAGGCCTCGGAGCTTTCCGCCGGAGCCGCCATGCCCGGGCTGTGCCAGGCCCTTTCCAAGGCCATTGCCAAAAACGGCCAGCAGGAGCTGCTTGCCACCATCGAGATCCCCCTGTCCTTTGTGCTGGCCCAGATGGAGCATGTGGGCTTTTATGTGGACAAGGAGAGCATCCGGGCCTACGGGGAAGAGCTGGACGTGCAGGTGAAGGAGCTTCACGATTCCATCATCGACCAGGTGGGGTACGAGTTCAACATCAACTCTCCCAAGCAGCTGGGGGAGGCACTATTCGGCAAGCTGGGGCTGCCCCACGGGAAAAAGACAAAGAGCGGTTGGTCCACCAACGCCGACGTGCTGGAGGAGCTGCGGTACCTCCACCCGGTGGTGGACCAGGTGCTCCGCTACCGGACGGTGGCCAAGCTGAAGTCCACCTACTGTGACGGGCTTTTGAAGGTCATCGGCCCCGACGGGCGGATTCACTCCAGCTTCAACCAGACGGAGACCCGCACCGGGCGGATCTCCAGCACCGAGCCCAACCTGCAGAATATCCCGGTGCGCACTCCCATCGGCCGGGAGCTGCGGAAATTCTTCGCGGCGGAGACGGGCCTTCTGGTGGATGCGGACTACTCCCAGATCGAACTCCGGGTGCTGGCCCATGTGGCCGACGACAAGGCCATGCAGGAGGACTTCCGGGAGGGGCGGGACATCCACTCCTCCACGGCGGCCAGAGTGTTTGGCATGCCCCAGGAGATGGTTACCAGCGAGATGCGCTCTAAGGCCAAGGCGGTGAATTTCGGCATTGTGTACGGCATCGGGGCCTTTTCCCTGTCCAAGGATATCGGCGTCTCCCGGAAGGAGGCGGGCGACTATATCAAGGAGTACCTGCGCAACTACTCCGGGGTGGACGCCTACATGAAGCGGGTGGTGGAAGAGGCCAAGGAGAAGGGCTACGTGGAAACCCTGTTCGGCCGGCGGCGCTACCTGCCGGAGCTGAAAAGCGGCAACTTCAACATGCGTGCCTTTGGGGAGCGGGTGGCCCGGAACATGCCCATTCAGGGCACCGCGGCGGACATTATCAAGATCGCCATGATCCGGGTCAGCCGCCGGTTGGAGCGGGAGGGGCTGAAAGCCCGCCTGATCCTCCAGGTTCACGACGAACTGATTGTGGAGTGCCCCCCGGAGGAGGAAGGCCAGGTGAAGGAACTGCTCACCCAGGAGATGGAGGGCGCGGTGAACCTGTCCGTGCCCATGCTGGCGGAAGCCGGCTGCGGCCGCACCTGGTACGACGCCAAGGGGTGAGATATGGAAGAGCTGATGTTTCGCTGTCCCCTGTGCGGGGACGGCCTGGTTCGGGAGGAGCACCGGGCGGTGTGCGGGAAAGGCCACAGCTTCGACGTGGCGCGGCAGGGGTACGTCCACCTGCTGCCGGTGAACAAGATGCACTCCAAGCTGCCTGGGGACAGCCGGGAAATGGTGGAGAGCCGCCGCCGGTTTTTGGAGGCGGGCTATTACGCCCCCTTCCAGGAGGAGCTGTGCCGGCTGGTGAAACAGTGTGCCGCCGCTTTGGGGGCGCCCCGGGGGGAGAAACTTGCCCTGTGCGACGCCGGCTGCGGGGAGGGCTACTACACCGGGGCCATGGCCCGGGCCCTGCCGGAAGGAGCCCTGTGCGGGTTTGACATCTCCAAACTGGCGGTGAAGGCCGCCGCGGGAAAGTACAAGACCGTTCAGTGGGCGGTGGCCAGCTCCTTCGCCATCCCATTGGGGGAGGAGAGCGTCCACCTGCTCACCAACGTGTTTTCCCCCCTGGCGGCGGAGGAGTTTGCCCGGGTGGTGAAGCCGGGAGGGTATTTCCTCTACGCAGTTCCCGGGGAGCGCCATCTGTTTGGCCTTAAGGAGATCCTGTACCAGGACCCCTACGAGAACCCCCACCGGGAGACGGAATACCCTGGCTTTCGGTTTGTGGAGCGCACGGCGGTGCGGGGGGAAATCTATCTCCCGGACGCCAAAACCGCCCTGGACCTGTTCTCCATGACCCCCTACTATTGGAAAACAGGGGTGGAGGGCGTCCGGCGTTTGGAGGAGACAAAGGGGTTCTCCACGGAGATCGCCTTCGATTTTCTGGTGTACCAAAAAACTTGAGAACGATAAGGCCGGGCAAAACGCCCGGATGGCAGTATAGAAAGGAAGGACCATTTTGAAGATTCTGTTTGTCTGCACAGGGAACACCTGCCGCAGCCCCATGGCGGAGGGGATTTTCCGCAAGATGATGCAGGAGCGGGGCATGGAGGACAAGGTGCTCTGCCAGAGCGCGGGGCTTTCCGCAGTGGAGGGAGACCCGGTCTCGGAGAACGCGGTGCTGGCCTGCCGGGAGATCGGCGTGGATATTTCAGAGCACACCGCCCGGCGTATTTCCGGGGAGGAGCTGCCGGTGTGGGATTTGTACTTCCCCATGTCCAAGACCCACGGGTACATTCTGGCCCAGGCCGGCGTGCCCCAGACCAAGATCTACATACCCAAGTACATTGCCGACCCCTTCGGTCAGGATCTGGAGGTGTACCGGGAATGTCGTGACAAGCTGAAAAGCCAGCTGGAGATTTTCTACGACGACTACGTGACAAGGCTGTTGGTGTTCGACGATCCGCCCCGGCCTTGAACCCCCAGAAAAGAGCCAAGGCAGCGTCCCCAAGAGGGAAAAGGCCTTGGCGCTTTTTTGTGTGGAACGGGGAAAATTGGCCCGCCCCTTGAGTTTTGCGGCCTTGGCGTTTATAATAAACGTGTTATTGCTGTGAAGCAAGGAAAGGAAACGAGTAGGAACCTATGAAACTGATCAGAATGGAAAAGGGGCACTGCGAGATTTTGGCGGAGCTGGAGAAGCTTTGTTTTCCCCATCCCTGGAGCCAGAAGTCCCTGGAGGACGAAACCCAGAACCCCTACGCCTATTTCGTCACGGCGGTGGACGAGGAGAAGATCCTGGGCTATGGCGGCATGCACTGTTCCCACCACGAGTGCTACGTGGACAACATTGCCGTGTTCGGCCACCACCGGAAAAAAGGGGTGGGCACCGCCATTGTGGAGGAACTGATCCGGGAGGCCCAGCGCCGGGACGCGGAGTTCATCTCCCTGGAGGTGCGCCCCTCCAACCGGGCGGCGGTGAGCCTGTACTCCCGGCTGGGCTTTTTGGAGGAGGGCCGGCGGCGGAACTTCTACACCGATCCCACCGAGGACGCCCTCATCCTCACCCGGCACTTTGGAAAGGGGGAGAAACCGTGATTATCCTGGGCATTGAAAGCTCCTGCGACGAGACCGCCGCCTCTTTGGTGGAGGACGGCAGGAAGATCCTTTCCTCCGTGGTGGCCTCCCAGGTGGAGGAGCACAAGATCTACGGCGGCGTGGTGCCGGAAATCGCCTCCCGCCGCCACAGCGAGGCCATTGTGGGGGTGGTGAGAGAGGCCCTGGAGCAGGGGGGCAAAACCCTGTCCCAGATTGACGGCATCGCCGTCACCTACGCCCCTGGGCTTATCGGGGCCCTGCTGGTGGGGGTGAACTTTGCCAAGGGCCTGGCCCTTTCCACCGGCCTGCCCCTGATTCCCGTCCACCATCTGCGGGGGCACATCGCCTCCAACTACCTGAGCAGCCCCGGCCTGGAGCCGCCTTTTTTGTGCCTGGTGGTGTCGGGAGGCCACTCCCACATTGTCCAGGTGGAGGATTACACCAAGCTTTCGATTCTGGGCCGCACCCGGGACGACGCTGCCGGGGAGGCCTTTGACAAGGCCGCCCGGGCCATGGGCATCCCCTATCCCGGGGGAGTGGAGATGGACAAGATCGCCGAGCAGGGCAGCGACAGCGCCTACCAGCTGCCCCATCCCCGGGTGGAGGGCGCACCCCTGGACTTCAGCTTTTCCGGGCTGAAGACCGCCGTGCTGAACCTGCTGAACAACGCCCGCCAGAAGGGGGAAGAGGTCAGCGTGCCGGATTTGTGCGCCTCCTACCGGAAAGCGGTGGTCACCTGTCTGACGGACAACTTTTTCAAGGTGGCGGAGATGACCGGCGCCAAGACCCTGGCCGCGGCGGGAGGAGTTTCCGCCAACCGGCTGCTGCGCCGGGAGCTGGAGCGTCTGGCCAAGGAGCGGGGACTTGCCCTGTATCTGCCGGACCGTTCCCTGTGCGGGGACAACGCCGCCATGATCGCCTCTCAGGGGTATTACGAATTTCTGGCGGGAAACACCGCCGGCATGGACCTGAACGCCTGCGCCCAGCGTTCCATTGAGTGATAGGAGGTTTTTCCATGACCCGAAGGATTATGGCTCTGGCGGCGGCATTGCTGCTGTGGGGGACCCTTTCCGCCTGCGGCGGACAGGAGGAGAACACCACCACCCAGAGCAGTCAGGTCCCGGCGGTCTCTGTTCCGGAGGAGGGGGCGGAGTCGGAACCTGCCGAGTCCCGGGACTGGATGATTCAGCCCCGGACCGGGGAGGCCCCCGCAGAGAACAGCCAGGGGGAGGAAGGCCAGGAGGGAACCTTGGTGCTCACCCAGCAGGATTCCGGGGCCGAGACCGGGTACGAACCTGCCTTTACCCTGTACCCGGACGGCACCTTTGAGCTGTTTGCCTCCTTCTACGACGGCACCGCCACCATCACCGGCACCTACGTCCAGCAGGACGGCAGCTATGTGCTCACCCCCCGGGAGAGCACGGCCCAGGGCGTTGCGGGAAGCGAACTGGGAGAGATGGTCCTTGCCCCGGTCCAGGAGGGCTGGGCCTATTCCGGCGGACAGCTGGGAATCACATACGACGGGGCGGTGTTCGCCTCGTCTCAGGAATGAGGAAGTGGTAGCATGATAAGCGGCGGAGAGATCATGGTCAAATGCCTGGAGGCCGAAGGGGTGGAGATCCTGTTCGGCTACCCGGGAGCAGCCATCTGTCCCTTTTACGACGCCCTGTACAATTCCCCCATCCGCCATGTGCTGGTGCGCTCGGAGCAGAACGCCGCCCACATGGCCAGCGGCTACGCCAGGGCCAGCGGGAAACCCGGGGTGTGCGTGGCCACCTCCGGCCCTGGCGCCACCAACCTGATCACCGGCATCGCCACGGCCTACATGGATTCCATCCCCATTATCGCCATCACCGGCCAGGTGAACCTGGAGCAGCTGGGCCGGGACGTGTTCCAGGAGGCGGACATCACCGGCGCCTGCGAGTCCTTCACCAAGCACAGCTACCTGGTGAAGTCCGTGGAGGAACTGCCCCGGGTGTTCAAGGAGGCGTTCCACATCGCCTCCACCGGCCGGCCGGGACCGGTGCTCATCGACGTGCCCGAGGACGTGCAGGAGGCGCTGGCCAAGTCCTTCCATTACCCGGAGCGGGCGGACATCCCCGGGTACAAGCCCAAAACAGGCGGCCACCCCATGCAGATCAAGCGGGCGCTGGAGGCCATTTCCCAGGCCAGCCGGCCGGTGATCTGCTGCGGAGGCGGAGTGGTGCTCTCCGGCGCCCGGGAGGAGATGACCGCTTTCGCCCAAAAAAGCGGCATCCCCATTGTGTCCACCATGATGGGCATTGGGGTGATGCCCATGGACAGCCCGGTGTACCTGGGCATGATCGGCCGCTACGGCCGCAGCTACGCCAACCGGGCCATCGGGGAGGCGGACCTGATCCTGCTGTGCGGCGCCCGGGTGGGAGACCGGGCCATTGCCCTGCCTAACCAGGTGGCCCAGCAGGCCAAGATTATCCACATCGACATCGATCCGGCGGAGATCGGCAAGAACATGCGGGTGGATGTGCCCATTGTGGGGGACATCAAAACCGTGCTGGCCGCCCTTGCGGAACGGGTGGAGCCCGCCCACTGCCAGGACTGGGTGGAACGAGTGCTGCGGTACAAGCGGGAGTTTGTGCCCCGGGGGGAGGACCGGGAGGACCGGGTGGAGCCCCGGTCCTTTATCCGGGCTCTCTCCGCCATGATGGAGGAGGACGCCATCCTCACCGCGGACCCGGGCCAGGGGCAGATCTGGGCGGCCATCAACTTCACCCAGAAGGAGGGGCGGTTCCTCACCAGCGGCGGCCTGGGCACCATGGGGTATGCCCTGCCCGCCGCCCTGGGTGCCAAACTGGCCAAGCCCCGCCGGCAGGTGCTGGCGGTGTGCGGGGACGGCGCCTTCCAGATGAGCCTGTGCGAGCTGGCCACCGTGGTGGCCTCTCACGCGCCGTTGAAGATTGTGGTGTTCGACAACCGGCGGCTGGGCATGGTGCGGGAGTACCAGAACAGCCGGTACAGCGGCCGGCACATTGCCACCCACATGGACGGCAACCCGGATTTCGTGGCCCTGTGCCGGGCCTACGGCATCCCGGCGGCTTTGGCGGAAAACAACCGGCAGGCGGAGGTGCTGGCAGCGGAGATGCTTCAAACCCCCACCCCCTTTGTGCTGGTGTGCCGGGTGGACCCGGAGACGCCGTCCGTCTGAGGGAGAAAACGTGAAAAGGGAGGCAGAACCGTGAAATATACCCTATCTGTGCTGGTGGAGAACCAACCCGGCGTGCTGAGCAAGGTGGTGAGCCTGTTCGCCCGGCGGGGGTACAACATCGACAGCCTGGCGGTGGGCACCACGGAGGACACCACCATGTCCCGGATGACCATTGTGGGGGAGGGAGACGACCACATTCTGGAGCAGGTGGAGAAGCAGCTGAACAAGGTGATCCCGGTGATCAAGGTGCGGTCCCTGGGGCCGGACGCGGTGACGGCGGAGCTGCTGCTGGTGAAGGTGGCCTGCGACCCCCAGACGCTGGGGAAGGTCAACCAGATCGCCGCCCTGATGAAGGCGGAGGTGGCGGACGTGTCCAAGGCCACGGTGACTCTCCGCTTTGCCGGGGAGCACGACAAATGCGAGACACTCTGCGACCTGTTGCGTCCCTACGGCATTCGGGAGATCTCCCGCACCGGGGTCATTGCCCTGGAGCGGGGCTGAGCCTTACAAAGAGAAACAGGACCATCCCGGCGGGGACGGTCCTGTTTTTTATGGGGTGGCAGGCGGTTCTTCCGGAGGGGCAGGTTCTTCCGGCTCTTCTTCCGGAAGGGGGAAGGGAGGATCCACCGGGTCGATGGATTTGTTCCGCAGCCTGGTCCGCACCGAGGTGCGCAGCAGCCGGTAGATCACCGCTGTGGCAGGGGTGCCGAAGAGGATGCCGGGAACCCCCAGCACGCCGCCCCAGAACACCACCGCGAAGAGCGTCCACACAGGGGGCAGCCCAATGGAGGAGCCCACCACCCGGGGATAGATCAGGTTTCCCTCCACCTGCTGGAGGATCAGCAGGAAGATGAGGAAGATGAGGGCGTCGATGGGGTGGACCAGCAGCAGGATAATCACTCCCACAATGGCTCCCAGATAGGCGCCCAGAATGGGGATCAAGGCGCCCAGAGCCACCACGGAGGAGATCAGCAGGGCGTAGTCCAGCTGGAGAAGGCTCATGCCCACATAGCACAGGGAGCCCAGAATGACGCACTCGGTGAGCTGGCCCCGGATAAAGTTGAAGAACACCTTGTTGGTCAGCGAGCCGATCTGGCCGATTTTCCGGGCGGTGGTTTTGGGGAGGAAGGCCAGCAGGGTGGATTTCACCCCCCGCAGCAGCTTCTCCTTGTTGGTGAGCATGTAGATGGAGAAGATGAACCCCATCACCGCGGTGAACAAACCCGAAGCCACGTTGATGGTGACCCCCACCAGGGAGGAGACAAACTCGGTGGTCATGGAGGCCACGCTGGCAAGCAGAGTGGACCAGCTGAAGCCCTTCAAAAACTCCTGGATGAAGGTCAGGTCGTTTTCCGCGGCGAACCGGGTGAGCCAGGCAACCGTGTTGTTGTAATAGACCGGCACATTTGCCTGGGCCGTCTCCGCCAGCACCCCCATGGACTCAATGAGGCCGGGGATGATAAACGCCACGATAAACGCGATGACAAGAGCCACCACCACATAGGCCAGAGTTACCGCCAAAGGCCTGCGGACCCTGTTCCACAGCTTGGAGGTGGATTTTTGAAAGGGCTTGAAGGCGATGTCCTCAAAGAAGTGGACAAACACGTTCAGAATGTAGGCCAGAATAATGCCGTAAAACACCGGAGCCACAGTGGCCATCCCCGTGCAGAGCACCCCCCACACCTGGTCGAATTTCATCAGGATGAGGATCAGCACCGCGGCGAAGGTGAGCAGGATGATGCCGTTGCGAAGCACCTGTTTCTCATCCCGCAGACGGATGCCCAGTTCTCGAAAGCGCATGGTATCCCTTCTTTCAGGTATTGTAGAAGCGGTTGGTCAGCTCCACGGCGCAGGCGGAAAGCAGGCCCTTGCTGTCCATAAACCGGAGAATGGTAAACCGGTCCCGCATCTTCATGGCGTGGAGCAGAGCCTCCAGGCACAGGTCCCGGCGAATGCCCAGGTCCTTGGGGCTTACGGTGGAGCCGGCGGCCTCCAGGCAGGCCACAATCTTGTCCTTGTCCGGGGGAGTGAAGCCCTCGGGCAGCTCCTTTTCAGCCAGCTCATACAGGCTGGCGGAGACCACCGCGGCGGACCCTACCGCGTTGCCGTGAAGGGGATGCTCTTCGCCGCGCTTCAGGGCGTCCATCTCCCAGTAGTGGGCCATGTGGTGCTCCGCGCCGGAAGCGGGGCGGGAGTTGCCCACCAGACCCATGGCCACGCCGGAGAGAATCAGCGCTTCGGTGACGGCTTCCACCGCCTGGGGGTCCCGCTGGGCCAGGCCCTTGGCGTTTTCCGCGCACTTCTCCAGGGCCCGCTCCACCAGCGTGGCAGCCTCCTCGCAGTAGTATTCCCCAAACAGCTGCCGGGATAACCGCCAGTCGCACAGGGCGGTGTACTTGCCGATAATGTCCCCGAAGCCGGCGGTGAGCATGGGCATGGGGGCGTCCTTCATAATGTCCACGTCCGCCACAATGGCCTTGGGGTACACCGCGGGCAGGGTGGTCTTGATGCCGTCCAGGATCATGGGGGACACGGTGGAGGCGTAGCCGTCCATGGAGGGGGCGGTGGCGGCGATCACATAGGGCACGCCGGTGCGGGCGCTGAGGTACTTGGTCAGGTCGTTGAGGGTGCCGGAGCCCACCGCCAGCAGCATGTCGTCCTGGCGGTCCATTTTGGCCAGGGCGGAACCCAGAGCGTACTCGTTGGGCACCAGAGGTGTCTCGGTCTGGAACAGCCGCATGTGGTAGGGAAGGCCTGCCTCTTTCAGCAGCTCTTCCACCTGACGCCCTGCCGCCTCATAGGTGTAGTTGTCGGCCAGCAGGAAAATGCGGGTGGCGCCCAGGTCTTTCAGGATCTCAGGCAGCTCCTTCAGGCAGCCGCTGCCCACCTGAATGGCCTGAATGTCCACCTTGTGGGTTCTTCCGCAGGAGCAGGGGTATTCCAGCCCCGCCAGTTCTTTGATGGGTCTTTCCCAGATTTTTGCCATGGTTTGACTCCTCCTCGTTACAATTCCATTTGTGAAAAATGTTCCATTATGTTTTCTTTACAAAAACGTTGTGGCATTTTTGGCAGGTCACCTGAATTTTCCCCTTGCCCCGGGGCGCCCGAAGGCGCTGCTTGCAACGGGGACAGCGGAAATATTTGTAATGCTTCCTCTCCCGGAAGCGGGTGACCTGAAACTTGAACCAGTTCTCCACCGGGGTCCAGAAGCGAAGAAACGCGTGGTATTCCCGCTGGCGGGCGGCGTGGTTCCGGGAGAACATGCGGAACAGCACATAGATGAAAATGGCGTCCGCCACCAGAGCCAGAGGCCAGAAAAAGCTGCCTGCCACCGACAGGATCAGGGCGATCACCAGCAGGAACAGGCTGAATTTATCGCCGCCGTAGCGGCCGTACATGAATTGCTGAAACTTTTGCAGCAGCAAGAAGGACACATCCTTTCCAAGAATGAAGCGCTGAAAACGTTCTGCCGCGCTATCTTTCAGTATACCGGCTGGGCGGGAATTTTTCAACGGTGAAGGCAGAGCTTTTACGATAAATTTACATTTGGCTCCTCCTCCTAAAACATGACTCCGGCCTTGCCAAACAGGCAGCCGCTGGGATATAATGCCAGTAGAAACGTCCGCCGGGGAAGCCGGGAAAGGGACGCAACAAGGAGGAGCGGTTTATGCGGTATCGTCAGTTGGGAAACACCGGGCTGCAGGTCAGCGAGATCGGCCTGGGTGGAGAGTGGCTGGAGCGGCACAATCAGCAGGAGGTTCAGCAGGTGGTGGCCCGCTGCCAGGAGCTGGGGGTCAACATTCTGGACTGCTGGATGTCCGAGCCCAATGTGCGCAGCAATCTGGGAAAGGCACTCCGGGGCAGCCGGGAGAAGTGGGTGATCCAGGGGCATTTCGGGTCCACCTGGCAGGAGGGCCAGTACGTCCGCACCCGGGAGCTGGACAAGGTGCAAGCTGCTTTCCAGGACTTGCTGGACCGGCTGGAAACGAACTACATCGACCTGGGGATGATCCACTTTGTGGACAGCGAGGAGGAGTTCCACCAGGTGATGGAGGGAGAGTTTCTGGCCTACGTGAAGAGCCAGAAGGAGCAGGGGGTGATCCGCCACATCGGCATGAGCACCCACAACCCCAAGGTGGCCAAGCTGGCTGCTCTTTCCGGGGAGGTGGAGATGCTGCTGTTCAGCGTGAACCCCGCCTTTGACCTGCTGCCTCCCAGCGAGGACCTGAACGTGTACTTCGCGGAGAACTACCAGGAGGGCCTGGGCGGCATCGACCCGGAACGGGCGGAGCTTTACAAGCTGTGCGAGCAGCGGGGCGTGGGCCTTACGGTGATGAAGGGCTATGCGGGCGGCCGGCTGTTTTCGGAACAGGGGTCCCCCTTCGGCGTGGCCCTGACCCCGGTGCAGTGTATTCACTACGCCCTCACCCGGCCGGCGGTGGCCAGCATCCTGGTGGGGTGCGAAACCCCGGAGCAGGTGGAGGCGGCCGCGGCTTACGAGACCTCCACCCAGGAGCAGCGGGATTACGCCAGCGTGCTGGCAAAAGCCCCTCACCACGCCTATTCCGGTCAGTGCACCTACTGCGGCCACTGTGCCCCCTGCCCAGCGGAGATCGACATTGCCATGGTGAACAAGCTCTACGACCTGGCCACCATGCAGGACCAGGTGCCCCCTACGGTGAAAGCTCACTACCAGGCCCTGGGAACCACCGCCGCGGCCTGTATCGCCTGCGGCAGCTGCGAGACCCGCTGTCCCTTCGGCGTGCAGGTGGTGGACCGCATGGCCCGGGCCAAGGTGCTGCTGGACTCTTGAGAATAATGCAAAAATACGGGGGAATAGTAGGTTGTAAGAGGGATGTCATAAAACGAGAATGATTCTTAAAAATTCCCTTGACATTTGATAACACAGGGGTTATACTAATTCCAGAATCTCCCAGAAACCACACCGTAAAACAAAAAGGAGGAACTGTTATGCCAGAACTGAAGGGCTCTAAGACCGAAGCCAACCTGATGACCGCTTTCGCCGGGGAATCCCAGGCGCGGAACAAGTACACCTACTACGCCTCCAAGGCTAAAAAGGATGGCTATGTGCAGATCGCCAACCTGTTTGAGGAGACCGCCAACAACGAGAAAGAGCACGCCAAGATCTGGTTCAAGCTGCTCCACGGCGGCATTGGCGACACCATCGACAACCTGAAGGACGCCGCTGCCGGCGAAAACTACGAGTGGACCGACATGTACGCCGGTTTCGCCAAGACCGCCCGGGAAGAGGGCTTCGACCACATTGCCGACCTGTTCGAGGGCGTGGCCAAGATTGAGAAGGAGCACGAGGAGCGTTACCTGAAGCTGGTCCAGAACCTGGAAGAGGGCCTTGTGTTCTCCCGGGATGGGGACGTGATCTGGCAGTGCTCCAACTGCGGCCACATCGTCATTGGCAAGAAGGCTCCCGAGGTATGCCCTGTATGTGCCCATCCTCAGGCCTATTTCCAGATTAAAGCCGAGAACTATTGAGTTTCCCGCTCATAAAAAATCCTCCGGAAGAGAGCTCCGGAGGATTTTTTTGTGTTCCAGCAATCTCCAAAAGATTTCCTCTTGCATTTTACGAACGGTTGTTCTATAATGATATCGAACGGTTATTCGATAAAAGGCGGGGAACGGCAGGGGCGCTGCCCCGGGGAGGAACTATGGACCTGATGGAGAAATTGGAGATCTTGACGGACGCTGCCAAGTACGATGTGGCCTGCACCTCCAGCGGGGTGGACCGGGCCGGGCAGAAGGGGGTTCTGGGCAACGCGGTGAAGGCGGGGATCTGCCACAGCTTCGCCGCCGACGGCAGGTGCATCTCCCTGTTGAAGGTGCTGATGAGCAACGACTGCGCCTTCGACTGCGCTTACTGCGTCAACCGCCGCACCGCCGACTGCCGGCGGGCCACCTTCACCCCGGAGGAGCTCTGCCGGCTGACCATGGAGTTTTACCGGCGCAACTACATTGAGGGGCTGTTTCTCAGTTCGGCGGTGGTGGGCAGCCCCGACGCCACCTGCGAGCGGATGCTGGCGGTGCTGAAACGGCTGCGGGAGGAGTGCCGGTTCGGCGGGTACGTCCACGTAAAGGCCATCCCTGGGGCCTCCCGGGAGCTGATCTGGCAGCTGGGGCTGTACGCCGACAGGATGAGCGTGAACATCGAGCTGCCCAGTCAGCAGAGCTTGAAGCTGCTGGCCCCTCAGAAGAGCAAGGAGAAAATCCTGTCCCCCATGGGGCTCATCCGGGACGGCATCGCGGAGAACAGCAAAGCCCTCTCCACCTACCGCCACGCGCCCCGGTTTGTGCCCGCCGGCCAGTCCACCCAGATGATTGTGGGAGCCACTCCGGAAAGCGACCGGCAGATCCTGCGGCTCACAGAGGGACTGTACCAGAAGTATGGGCTGAAACGGGTGTTTTTCTCCGCCTATATGCCGGTGGTGGGAGACCGGAACCTGCCCGCCCTGGGAACGCCTCCCCCGCTGCTGCGGGAGCACCGGCTGTACCAGGCGGACTGGCTGCTGCGGTTTTACGGGTTTTCCGCCCGGGAGATCCTGGACGAGGAGGCCCCCAATTTCGACCCCCTGCTGGACCCCAAGTGCAACTGGGCGGTGCGGCACATGGAGTTGTTCCCGGTGGAGGTGAACCGGGCACCGTACGAGATGCTGCTGCGGGTGCCGGGCATCGGGGTGAAGAGCGCCAAGCGCATCCGGGCCGCCAGGCGGTACGCTCAGCTGGACCTTGACGCCCTGAAAAAGCTGGGGGTGGTGCTGAAGCGCGCCAGGTTTTTCCTGACCTGCCAGGGAAAGAGCTTGTCCCCTCTGCCCACGGATGACCCCCAGGTGGTGGCGGGGGTTCTCCGGGAGGGGTCGGCGTTTCACCGCACCCAGCTGGAAGGGGATGCCGGTCCCCTGCTGAAAGGCCCGGAACAGCTCTCTCTGTTTGCCCCTACAAAGGAGGATCGACTGCAATGCCTTACCGGACAGATTTGATCTACCGCTACGACGGTTCCTACCAGGGATTCCTCTGCTGTGTCTTTGAGTGCTTCCGGGCAAAGGAGCTGCCGGCGGGGATCCGGTCCTGGGAGGAGGACCAGCAAAGCCTGTTCGGCTTGAAGGAGATTGCCACCCGGCAGGACCTGGCGGAGCGGGTGGAGCGGTCCATCCCCCGGAAGATCTCCCCCCAGGCCCTGCGGCTGGTGCGGGAGGGGTTCCTCACCTGCCTGCCGGACCGGGAAATGGCCCTGCTGCGGTTTCTGCTTCTGGGGTACAAGGTGGGAGGGAAGGTGACCAAGCTCACCACCCACCCGGTGGTCCACGTGTTGGAGAAAGGGGTTCT
The DNA here is from genome assembly GCA_944376265.1 of uncultured Clostridia bacterium. Lineage (GTDB taxonomy): Bacteria > Bacillota > Clostridia > Oscillospirales > Acutalibacteraceae > Acutalibacter. Next base: position 39,497 of record CALWCD010000009.1, read on the forward strand.
CACCCTGCGCAACGAGGCCCACCACACCCTGGAGTTTCTCCGGTTTTCCGATACGGGAGAGTTTTTGGCGGCCCGAGTGGCTCCCCGCAACCGAGTGCTGCCCTTGGTGGCCCCTCATTTCTGCGACCGGCTTCCCAGCGAGAATTTTGTCATCTACGACGGCACCCACGGCATGGGGTTTCTCCACCGGGCGGACACGCCCGGGGAATTCTTCCAGGCGGACCAGGTGGAGCTTCCCCCGCCCTCGGAAGCGGAACGCCGCTGGCGGGAGCTGTGGAAGGCCTTCTACCGCACCATTGAGGTGGAGGGGAGGGAAAACCACGCCCTCCGGTGGAACCTGTGCCCCAAGCGTTACTGGCCCCTGATGACGGAGCTGGAGGACAGCCTGTAGGCAGGGGAATTCCGGGAGGACACCCTTGCTTCTCTCAAAGCAGCCTCTTATTCCCCCTTGCGGGTGGATTGTCTGCAAGGGAAAAGCCGCTCATGCTCCGCAGGCTGACGCCCAGGGTGGAGAGGTTGTGCAGCGTGGCAGAGGCGGCGGGCGGCAGGACTCCCACCACACCCAGGGCGATCAGCGCGCCGTTGAAGCCGATGACGAAGCGGTAGTTGGAATGGATGCGGGCCATGAGCGCCATGGCGATCTGCCGCAGCTCCACCAGCTCCCAAAGGCTGTCGGCGGCAATGGTGATGTCCGCAATCTCCCGGGCAATGGCGGCACCGTCGCTGATGGCGATGCCTGCGTCCGCCTCGGACAAGGCCGGTGAGTCGTTGATGCCGTCGCCCACCATCAACACGGTATGCCCCTCCCGGCGGAGCCTGGCCACATACTCCGCCTTGTCTGCGGGAAGCACCTCGGAGCGGAAGCTGTCCACGCCCACCTGTGCGGCAATGGCTGCGGCGGTGCGGTGGCTGTCCCCGGTGAGCATGACGGTGCTGGTGATCTCCAGGGCGCGGAGGGCGGAGAGAACTTCCTTCGCCTCCTCCCGCAGGGGGTCGGAGATGCAGATCACCGCGGCAAGCTGTCCCCCCACCGCCAGATACAGGTGGGAATACTCCGGCGGCAGGGCGTCAAAACGTTCCCGTTCGCCCTCCGGAATGATGCAGCTCTCATCCTCAAAGACAAAGTGGGCGCTGCCGATGAGGACCCGCTCCCCCTCAACGGTGCTGGCAATGCCGTGAGCCACCAGATACTCCACCTTGGAGTGGTATTCCTCGTGGCGCAGGCCCCGGCGTTTGGCCTCCTCCACCACGGCGTTTGCCATGGAATGGGGGAAGTGTTCCTCCAGGCAGGCGGCCAGCCGCAGCATCTCTGTTTCGTCTTTGCCGCCGAAGGGCACCACCTGGGCCACCTGGGGGCAGGCGTGGGTCAGGGTGCCGGTCTTGTCAAAGACGATGGTGTCGGCGGCCGCCACCGCCTCCAGGAACTTGCCGCCCTTGACGGTGATGTGGGCCCGTCCCGCCTCCCGCATGGCAGAGAGAACGGCCAGGGGCATGGCCAGCTTCAGGGCGCAGGAGAAGTCCACCATCAGCACCGACAGAGCCCGGGCCACATTCCGGGTGAGGGCAAAGCTCAGCAGGCTCCCGGCGAAGGTATAGGGCACCAGCTTGTCCGCCAGATGGGCCGCCTTGCTCTCCGCCTGGGACTTCATCTGCTCCGACTGCTCGATCATGTGGACGATCTGGTCGTAGCGGCTCTGACCGGAGGCCTGCTTCACCTCCAGCACGCATTCGCCCTCCTCCACCACGGTGCCGGCATAGACTGCGCCTCCGGGTCGCTTGGGCACCGGGAGGGACTCTCCGGTGAGGGACGCCTGGTTGACAGTGACCTCCCCCTCCAGCACCAGCCCGTCCACGGGGATGATGCCGCCGGCGCGGACGACTACCGCATCCCCCGGCTGGATCTGGGACACAGGAACCAGCACTTCGCCCTGGTCGGTGCGCAGCCAGACCCGGTCCACGTTCAGGGACATGCACCGGGCCAGATCCGCCACAGATTTCTTCCTGGTCCACTCCTCCAGCAGCTCTCCAATTTCCAGCAGGAACATGACCATTCCGGCGGTTCCGAAGTCCCTTCGGCAGGCAGAAAGAAAGATGGACAGGGCGTCCAGCAGCTCCACCTTGATGCGCCGGCGCAGCAGGCAGCGCAGTCCTCGCCGCACAAAGGGGATCATGTGCCAGAGGATGCGGGCGACCCGCAGCGGCGGAGGAAGAAACAGCGTGGAGGCGGCTTTGCATAGAACTTTGCCCACCAGCTTCTCCTCAAATTCCCGATTCAGGGCCCGGGTGCTGTGGGCGGGCAGCGGGGTGGTCCGCTCCGCCTCCTGCCAGGAAAAGCGGCGGATCTCGTCCAGCACGGTTTTGCGCGGTCCGTCGTAGTACAGGATGACGCAGCAGGTGCGCTCATGGACGGTGGCCTGCCGGCACCAGGACTTTCCCTGAAGCCAGGCCTCCAGCAGATCCGCCTGGGCCAGCGTCATCTGTTTTTGCCTCAGCCGGAACCGGATGCGCCCCCGGCTTTCGTGCAGTATGGTTGCGTTCATAAGTTCCTCCTTCACAAAAAGAGGGAGCCGCTGACGGCTCCCTTTTGCGGATATCAGGCTTCTGCGCTTTCCAGGTTGGCAGCGGCGGCTTCTTCCGCTTCTTTCGCCGCCCGGTCCTCATTCAGCTCCTTGGCGGAGGCCAGAATGTCCGCGGCGTTCTCCTGGACTGTGGTCACAGTCCCCATAACCGAGTCCTTCATCCGCAGACCGGCGGCCGTCACCTGGACATAGGCCTTTTTGGCGTCTTTGCTGGACAGCAGCTTGATGCCGAAAGAGCCGAACAAGGCTCCGCCCACAAAACAGGCCAGTTTCGTATAAACACTCATTGAAATCCTTCCTTTCTCTCACTTCCGCTTGTAGCCGGTGACCATGACCATGATCATGCAGATCACAGCGCCCCACGCCCAAAAACGATGACGTTTCATCTGTGTCACTCCTTTGAAGGCTTTGGAATGTCTGGATATTGTAGCAGAAACTAAGGCGGTTTGTCGCTGTCAAAAGGGACGCGAAGTTGCGGTTTCCGACATTTTTCTGTATTGGCCGGGGGTCATGCCATACTCCCGCTTGAATGCTGTGTTGAACTGGCTCATCCCCTCGTACCCCACAGACTGAGCGATTTGCTGAATGGGCAGCCGGGTGGTGCAGATCAGCTCCCGGGCCCGCCGGAGCCGCTGCTGGACCAGAAAGCTGTGGATCGGCACCCCATAGGCTTTGCGGAACCTCTCTTTCAAGAAGGTGGGGGAAACGGAAAATTGCTTGCTTAGAAGCTCGATGGTGACCTTCTCCGACAGGTGGGCCTGGAGATAGGTTCCCACCTCCGCCAGGCTGGGAGAGAGGGGGCCGTCTGAACGCAGGATGTTTCCGTCCGGCGCAGGAGTCTGGGTGCAGAGCAGAACCAAAAGCTCTACCGACTTGAAAACACAGTAGCGCTCCTGGGCTTTTTCCGGCAGCCATTGCAGGGTTTCAAAAAAGGCCTGCGTCCAAAACGTGCCGTGCAGGGCCATGCAGCCGTTCCTCGCCTCCATTTTTTTCTTGACGATCCTGGTGTCCAGCTTGAATCCCAAAGCGGAACAGGCCTTTGTCAAGCTTTCTTTTGCGGCTCTGGCGTCCACGGCAACCAAAACGCCGCCCAGGTTTCCGCTGTACCTGCAGGAGCGCAGGGCGGAACTGTGGGAAAGCAGGAAGATCCCCGGCGCTTCCACCACATACGATTCCCCTGAAAGGGGCTCCAGAGTCATGCGGCCGTGCAAGCAGTAAATGGTTTCAAAGTGGAACGGCGCTCCCTTCACAGGGATTTCTCCCGCCTCTGCCTGAGAAGGTTCCGGCAGGGAAAACCGGCAGACTTCCACGCCAGGCATTCCGCCGCTCCATGCGATTTGGTTTGATGGTTCCTCCAGCAGAAATTCCTTCAGCATGGTTCTTCCGCCACTCCGTTCCACAAATTTTAGGTTCCCTGAGGGTCTCAACTGTATTTGATACAGCTCTTTTCAAAATGGAGCCGGTTTCAAACTCTGTGGTGACTCGCTGCATTTTTCCGTGACCTTTTTGGCAGCCAGGCAGCAGAGGGGCGCCAGAGGACTGCCCAGAACCTGACGGTAAACCACGGCAAAGCCGTTCTCGGACAGACAGGCGGTGAGCTCTTCGGCATTCCAGGGGTGGTACACCCGAAACCCCCACAGCCCCAAGACCCAAAGGCGGAATTTGGCGCTGCTGCTTTTGCTCCACACGAAGGTGGGGGCAAACAGCCAGCCTTCGGGCTTCAGCACCCGCCAGGCTTCCCCCAGGGCTTTTTCCGGGTGAGGCATGACATGGAGAGCGTTGGAGATCACGACCCCATCGAAGCTCTCCGGCCCGTAGGGCAGCCGGGTGGCGTCCTGGACGGAGAAGTGAAGCCGGGACGAATACACCTGCTTTTCGGCCTGACGGATCATTTCGGCTGAAAAGTCGGTTGCCTCCCAGCTTCGAACATAGGGTGACAGCGGGATGGACAGCTGACCTGTTCCGCAGGCCAGCTCCAGCACCTCCATGTCCCGTTTCAGGAAAGGGCGCAAGGTTTGGCAGAGCTGCTGATATGTTCCCTGGGAGCGGCCCATGAAGCCGGTATAGTGCTTTGAAAAGCCATCCCAAAATTGCCGGTTGGTGTCCATGAAAGGAAATTCACCTCCAGGTGTGTTAGCTCTGACTAACTACATCATACACGTAACAGCCGGAAAATGCAAGCGTCAACCCGATGAATTTTCTTCTGTGGGGAGATCAGGCTTTTTGTTCAAAATCCTCCCAGCCCTCCTGTTTTTGCAGTACAAGAGGGGGTGCAAACGGTGTTATCAGTGTTTCAGAAGCTGGAAATGGCGTCTGCATAGGGGAAAGCCACTTTGCCTGTTGACTGGAGCCAACCAGGAACAAAGGTCCCTGGCGGCCGGATGCCTGGCCTGTTTTCTCAACAGCGGAGGGGCACGTTCTTGTGGGAAGACTCTGCCAGTGGTCTTACCACAGCAAAACCCCCGAGAAAATAACATTCTCGGGGGTTTTGTAGAATATTGCTGTGGTGACCCATCGGGGATTCGAACCCCGGACACCTTGATTAAAAGTCAAGCCGAGAATCCAGCAAAACCGGGAAAAACTAGGCCTTTTTCTTGGATTTGACTACTTTTTGACTACTTGAGATGAATTTCTGCACTTTCGTCATGGCTTTTTCCGTTTCGCCGTTCTGAATGTGGGTATAGATATTGGCGGTCACAGCGATGGAAGAATGCCCCAAAATGTGTTGGGCTGTCTTTAGATCTATCTTTGCCCCGTGAAGATTGGTGGCAAAAGAATGGCGCAGCATGTGGGGTGTCACGCGAAAATCAACGGCTTGTTCCACCTTGTACCACATGCGGCGAAAGGCGCTTTTGGTCATTATCTGTCCTGTGGCAGTGGGGATCACGAAAAGGCTTGTCCTTGGTGTGGCATCCAGAATTGGCTGAAGCTCACTGAGAATGGGTACGTCTCGGTAGGAGGATTTCGTTTTCAAGGAGAGATCGGGGTCAGGGTCGTTTCCCACAAATGTCACGGCCCGGCGCACATGGATCACAGTGTCGATGTCGCCCCATTGCAGCCCCAGGGCTTCTTCCCGTCGCAGCCCGGCATACAGGCATAGGCCGCAGAAGGCCCGCGCTCGAGGATCTGTCACGGCGTTCATCAACTGCCGCTGCTGTTCAGGAGATAGATACTTTGTCTTGGATTCGGAAATCCGCTTTGTGATGGTTAAGCCCTCCGTGGGGTCGAAGAGGAGCAAGCGGTTCTGCCGGGCGGTGCCAAAGATCTGCCGCATGATGACCAGGACTTTCCGCTGTAAACTTTCGGAGGCGTTTGCCACTTCCGCCATGACGCCCTGGCAATGGGCAGGACGCACTTCCCGGAGGGGCAGGGGGCCTAGGCGGGGGAGAATATGCTTATTATAGAGGATGGCATAGTTCTCCCGGGTGACTTTCCGGAGATTTCCCTTATAGGTGGCAAACCACTGCACGGTCCACTCTCCCACGGTAGTATCGTCCCCGATCACCAGACCGCTCTGGTATTCCTGCAGCAGGTCCTGGGCTTTTTGCTTGATCTCCCCTTGGGATTTCCCGTAGACCATCTTCTGGCGGCCGTCCGGGAGGGTGACCTTTTTCTGATACCTACCGTCCTTTCTCTTTTTCACGAAAAACACCTCCAGGGTATGACTTGCAAAGCCTGCCCGGAGGTGGTATAATCTGTTTGTTTCGGGACAGTTATACTCTCTGGGTAAGCTGTTCTAGGGCCGCCCCTGGTGTTCCAGCACCGGGGGCGGTTTTTTTAGTGCCTTTAGGCTTAACAAAACCCCTGGTTCTACCAGGGGTAAATAAAAAGCCTTGGCAAATAAAACC
>CALWCD010000010.1 GCA_944376265.1 uncultured Clostridia bacterium
ATTGCCCACCGCCTCCGGGAAAAAGACCTTTCCACGCATTGACATTCCAGGAGGTACTGAGTAGAATGGAGACAAAATCAAACGCAGGAGGAATGAATATGCAGGACAAATATTTGGGCATCACCCCGCCTATGGGGTGGAATTCCTGGAACACCTTCACTTGGAACATCAACGACCAGCTGATCCGCCAGACCGCCGACGTAATGGTGGACAGCGGCCTGAAAGACGCAGGTTATGAGTATGTGGTCATCGACGACTGCTGGAGCCTGAAGCAGCGGGACGAAAAGGGCTTTCTGGTGGCAGACCCGGAGAAGTTCCCCCATGGCATGAAGGCGGTGGCGGACTACGTTCACAGCAAGGGGTTGAAATTTGGCATGTACTCCTGCTGCGGCACCCACACCTGCGCTGGGTATCCTGGCAGCTTTGAGCACGAATTCCAGGACGCGGAGACCTTCGCCTCCTGGGGTGTGGACTACCTGAAGTATGACAACTGCTACAAGCCCCGTCACGCTGACGGAGAAATGCTCTACAAGCGCATGTCCCTGGCCCTGCGCAACTGCGGCCGTGACATTCTCTTCTCCGCCTGCAACTGGGGCGTGGACGGAGTCCACCAGTGGATTCAGGGTTCCGGCGCCCAGCTGTTCCGCTCCACCGGGGACATTCAGGACAGCTGGGAGTCCATCAAGAACCTGGCTCTGTCCCAGATCGACAAGACGCCTTTCTCCGGTCCCTACTGCCACAACGACATCGACATGCTGGTGGTGGGCATGCATGGGGGCAGCAACAACGAGTTCATCGGGACCATCGGGGGCTGCACCGATGAGGAGTACCGCACCCACTTCTCCCTGTGGGCCATCATGAACTCTCCCCTGATGATCGGCTGCGACATTCGCTCCATGAGCGATTACACCAAGGAGACCCTCACCAACCCGGATGTGATCGCCATTAACCAGGACATTGAGTGCCGTGGGCCCTACTGCGTCCGCCAGTGGAACAACCCGGACAATGTGCTTTCCCTGATCAAGCCTATGAGCGACGGCTCCCTGGCCATCGGCATGTTCAATTTCGGGGATGTGCGCAGCGAGATGTCTCTCCAGTTCTGGGATCTGGGCCTGCCGGTGGCCGCCGGCGTGGGCCTGGAACTGTACAACTGCTGGACCCACGAAAGCGAAGGCCGGTTCTTCGAGCGGTACGCCGGGATTATCGAACCCCACGGCTGCCTGATGTTCCGCGGGAAGCTGGTCCGCCGCTGATGGCCAACTACAAAACCTGCAAACAGTGCGGGGCGTCCTTGGGCGGGGATGACATTGCCATTTTCCGCAAGCTGGTGAACCGGGGCGCGGAGGAATTTCTCTGTATCGACTGCCTGGCGGCCTATTTTGACTGCCCTCGGGAGGAGATCGAAAAGCGCATCCGCTGGTACCGGGAGAGCGGCCAGTGCACGTTATTTCGCTGAATCCCTCTAAATTTTGTGGTTTTCCCGGAAAAACCCTGTTTTTGCCCCCTACATTTTGACGTGAAGTGTGAATAGTTTGTGAACATTACAAAAGAGGGTTGCAATCTCTCAAAAGGCGTGCTAGAATGTAACCAAATTGTAACACTTGTCATCGAAGTGTAACCATCCGAAGAAGGGTGGCCGCTTTTGAAAGGAGTGTACGGAATGCGGAAAAAACTGGTGCAAAACCTGCTGTCTTTCCTGCTGGTGCTGGCGCTGACGGTATGTGCGGTGGGCGCCCTGAGCATGGTCACCCAGGCCAAAACCGACCCCGCCCTTCCCACCGTGGAAGAAACCGCTTCCGTCGCGGAGCTTTCCGCATCCGTAGCCCGTCCCATGGCGGCGTCTCCGCTGTTGTGTGTGGCAGCGTTCCTGGCAATCCTGCTTCTGGTGGGCGTTGGGCTCACCCTGTACCGCAGGGAAAAGCTGCGGGGCAAGGACACGCCTCAGGGGAAACGGAGCTACGTTCCTCGGGAGGACATGTCCTTTGCGGGCAAGAACAGAGTATAAGGGTTTTCGTCCTTTCATATTTTACCTCGGAACAGGGCCGGCAGCTTTGCCGGCTCTGTTTTTGACAGTTCCCCCGAAAGGGAAAAGGTGCGGCGCAAAAATGCGTCACACCTTTTTTTGTCACCGTTTGCTGTTGGCGAACTGGGCCGCTTCTTTCAACCAAGCCAGCAGCTCCTCGTCCATGTCCTCCGGCGAGCCGATCACCACGTGATGGGTCCAGCGGTTGGGATAGGGCTCTGTTTTCACGGCGATCCGGGGATGCTCCACCGGATAGGCCAGTCCAAAGGTCACCGTGAGATAGGGGGAGGGCAGGTCCTTTTTCCGACGCACCGCCAGCAGAGATGCGCATCCGAACTGGTGCCTCAGGTAAAAGCTGATCTGGCTTTTGCCCACTTTCAGGGTCATGTCCGGGAGAGCCGCCTGCAGTTTTTCCTCCAATGCCTGGTACAGAGACAGGGCCCCGGGACTTTTTTCGAAAAAGAACAGCACATCCTGGTCCATCGCGGTCACCCTTTCCGGTTGAGGATCTTCTCCCCGTCGAAGAGCAGGACACCAAAGCCGCTGCCGGTCTTGTTCCCTTCCATCAGCCATTTTTTGAAGGCACGCTGCATGGAGGTGTTTTCCGGCAGGTCCGCCGGAGGATTCTGGTATTCCCCTCCAAAGACCCGCCAAGCGTCGTGAAATTCCTCAGACTCCTCCCAGCGGATCACGTCGAAGTCACTGGAGAAACTGACAATATTGGAAGTGGGGGAGAGGATCTCCCGGTTGCGGGGATACAGCAGCCAGGAATCGCACACGCACACAAGGGGTTTCCCCTGAAGCTCCTCCTTGAAAAACCCATATGCCCGCTTATAGGAGTCCAGCCGGGCGGCTTGGTCAAAGGGTTCCCTGCTGGAGGGAATGTGGACGCTCTTCACCGGGTCTCCGGGGCGGATGACGTACTCTCCCCACACATAGGGGGTATCCTCCTTGTAGACGGTGTTTTCAAACTCCAGCCGTCCCAGTTTTAAAATATCGCAGGAATAGAAAATAGGATACCAGAACGCCACAAAGTTGCCCCACACGCCCTGCACGTTTTTGCACTCCATCACCTTGAATTTCAGATCCCGGAAGGTCTCCCACACAAGGTCTTCCGGCACTCCCTTTTCCAGGTAGGACGCCACAGCGGGCTTTGCCGCCTGGATGAGAAACAGCAGCCACACCGTGTAGGGGTGTACACTGCTTTCCCGGGCGATGGTTTGGATGAGGGGTTCCGCCAGCTGGATGTTCAGATCCTGGCGGTAAAAGGAGTCCACCCCACTGTCCAGAGCGGCTTCCTGCCCGGATTGCGCCAGGGCAGCGGCGCACCGGAGGGCTTCCTCCCCGGCTTCCTGTGGAAACCCTGTCTTGTTCATCAGCAGCTTCATAAAATCCAGGTCCATGCCAAAACGCCTCCCCAAAGTTATTTGCCAATCTTTTCCGTGTCGATGAAAATGGTGACCGGCCCATTGTTGGCCACCAGCACATCCATGTGCGCGCCAAACTCCCCGGTTTCCACCTTCCGGGTGCCCAGGGCTTTGGAGCGCGCCACGAAATGGCGGTAAAGCCTGTCCGCCTCTTCCGGGGCCGCCGCCCTATCAAAGGAGGGCCGGCGGCCCTTCTTGCAGTCGGTGCCCAGGGTGAAGTTGGACACCACCAGCAGTTCCCCGTCCACGTCCTCCAGGGACAAGTTCATTTTTTCGTTTTCGTCGGTGAAAATCCGCAGCCCCCGCACCTTTTCCGCCAGGAACTCCGCCTGGGACTCCCCGTCCCCCTTCATCACGCCCAGAAAGACCACCAGTCCCTGACCGATCTCCCGGGTTTCCTTGTAGTCGATGGTGATCTGCGCCCGGCTCACCCGTTGGATCACTGCCCGCATAAACTCCCTCCCGTTTCTAAAAGCTGCCCCTATCTTAGCACACTTTCCCCCAAAAAGCCAGGAGCTTCTTGCGCCGGGGAAACGGGACTGATATAATGAGGGCAAGAACTCTCGGAACAAGGAGGAGTACCCATGCTTTACACAGTTTCAAACGGCAAGTACACCGCCCAGGTGGATTCCACCGGCGCCCAGCTGGTCTCCCTGAAGGGGCCGGACGGCTTTGAGTACGTCTGGACCGGGGACCCGGCCTACTGGAAAGGCCACGCTCCGGTGCTGTTCCCCATTGTGGGAGGCCTGCGGGACAACAAGGCGCTTCTGGAGGGCCGGTGGGTGGAGATGGGCCGGCACGGCTTCGCCCGGCACCAGGAATTTTCCCCGGCAGAGCAGGGGGAGGGGCTCCTCTCTTTGGAGCTGACACCCAACCAGGAGACTGAGAAATGCTATCCCTTCCGCTTTGCTTTCACGGTTACCTATGCTCTGACGGAAACCGGCTACACCACCACCTTCACGGTGGAGAACCGGGGAGACCGGCCCATGCCCTTTGTGGTGGGCGGACACCCTGGGTTCAACGTTCCGGTGGACGAGCAGGCGGCCTTTGAGGACTATGTGATCCGCTTTGAGCAGGAGGAGACCCAGCGCTGCCCGGTGATCCGCCTGGATACCTGCTTGCTGGATCCCACCCAGACCGCCTTTGAGATGACCGCCCAAAAGGAGATTCCCCTGCGGCACGATCTGTTTTACCAGGACGCCCTGGTGTTCGAGGGGCTGAACTCCTCCACCGTGGCGGTGGTGAACCCCTCCACCGGCAAGGGCGTTGAGATGGACTTTTCCCAGTTCCCCCTGTTGGGAATCTGGTCCTGCGTCAACGACGGGCCCTATGTGTGCTTGGAGCCCTGGACAGGCTGTGCCACCCAGACCACGGAAGGGGACACGTTCGAAGAGAAGAAGGGCATGGAGCTTCTGCCTGCCGGGGAGAAGCGGTCTTACAGCTTCCAGGTGCGGTTTCTGTGACGCCCCCTGGAGGACAGCCGGCTGACAATCTATCTGCGCGAAGGACAGGAGCGGGAACTCCTGTCCTTTTCTTTTGCCGAAGGGGAGGGCAGCGGAGGAGGAAAACGTTCGCCTATACAAAACGAAACGGTTTTGCCCTGTTTTTTCAGCGAAATACCGAAGGGGAAATTTGAAAAACCCCCTTCCCTTTTTTGAAACGAGGGCTATAATTATGGGAGCCTGAAAACAAGGCTTTTTCCCCCAGGGACCTGTCCTTGAGGGAGAGAAATTCAGTGTTCGCGCCGGGAGCCGCCCGACGCGAGAGGGAGGAAAAACTATGTTTCAGCTAAAGTGGGTGTGGAAGCAAATGGAAGGCTTCCGAAAACGATACGTTTTCGCCCTGTGCTCCACCGCGGTGCTCTCTGTGCTGGCCCTTGGCAACTCTGTCATCACCGCCAACATCATGGACACCGTGTTCGAGCCTCTCACCGAAACCGGCTTGGTAACCCAGGAAGTGATCCGCCATCTGCTGATCCTGGTGGGGGTACTTGTTGGGTTCACCTTGTTCCGCACCAGTTTCAACTACTGTTCCGTTCTCACCTACGAGACCTGTTCCCAGAAGCTGATCTACAAGCTGCGCCGTGACCTGTACAAGAACATGCAGGAGCAGGACCAGGCCTTCTACGGCAAGAACCGCACCGGCGACCTGATGACCCGCCTCACCGGCGACATGGACATGATCCGCTTCGCGGTGGCCTGGGTGCTGCGGCAGCTCATCGACTGCTCGGTGCTGTTTCTCACCACCTCCATCACCTTCCTGGTGACGGACTGGCTTTTTGCCCTGTCCATGCTGGCGGTGACCCCCATTATTTTCGCCTTGACCTATGTGTTCTCCAAACGGGTCCATCCCCTGTACGTGGACCTGCGGGAGCGGCTTTCCCAGCTGAACACCTGCGCCCAGGAGAACATTTCCGGCAACCGGGTGGTGAAGGCGTTTGCCCGGGAGGACTACGAGATCAACCGGTTCGATGAGAAAAACACCGACTACAAGAAGGCCAACACCAAGGCTTCCCTGCTGTGGCTGAAGTTCAGCCCCTACATCGACGGCCTGTCTCAATCTCTGGCCATTGCCGTGGGGCTGGTGGGCGGTGCGTTCCTCATTTCGGGGCGCATCTCCATTGGCACCTTCACCCTGTTCAACTCCCTTACCTGGACGTTGACCAACCCCATGCGCATGCTGGGCATGCACCTGAACGACCTGCAGCGGTTCTTCGCCAGCTCCACCAAGATCATCGAGCTGTACTATGCCAAGTCCACCATCACCTCCCGGCCCGATGCCAAGCCGGTGAAAACCCGGATGAAGGGGGAGATCGACTTCAAAGGAGTGGACCTGGATCTGCACGGCATGCCGGTGCTGCGGGACATCAACCTGCACATCCAGCCCGGGGAGACCGTGGCCATTATGGGGCCCACCGGCTCCGGCAAGACTTCTCTGGTGAACCTGATCCCCCGCTTTACCGATGTGTCCGGCGGGGTGCTCTCCATTGACGGCACCCCTGTGGGCCTGTATGACCTGCACGGCCTGCGCCACTCCATCGGCATCGCCACCCAGGATGTGTTCCTGTTCTCCGACACGGTGGACGGCAACATTGCCTACGGCGACACCAGCCTTTCCGAGGAGGATGTGAAGCGGTACGCCAAAATGGCGGACGTGGACTTTGTGGAAAAACTGCCCGACGGCTTTGACACCCTCATCGGCGAGCGGGGCACCGGTTTGTCCGGCGGTCAGAAGCAGCGTATCGCTCTGGCCCGGGCGTTGGCGGTGCGGCCTTCCGTCCTCATTCTGGACGACACCACCTCCGCCGTGGACCTGGAAACGGAGAAGTACATCCAGGAGCAGCTTGCCAACCTGGATTTCCCCTGCACCAAGATCATTGTGGCGCAGCGTATCTCCACCACCAAGCGGGCGGATAAGATCGTGGTGCTGGACAAGGGGCGCATTGCCGACATCGGCACCCACGAGGAGCTGTCCCAGCGTCCCGGCTATTACCGGGAGGTATTCCTGCTGCAAAACGGCATGGACGTGGAAAGGGAGGTGGTCTAAATGGCACGCAACAAGTTTGATGTGGACGAGACCCTGGAAACCCCATTTAACATAAAACACCTGCTTCGGGCCGGCACTTATGTGGGCCGCCACAAGAAAAAGATGATCCTTTCCCTGTTGTTTTCCGCCATTTCCGCCGCCTGTTCCCTGGTGGGCCCCCTGCTGATCCAGCGGACCATCGATGTGTCCGTGCCCAACAAGGACTATTTGGAACTGGTGTGGCTCTCTGTGGTGATGCTTATCTCCATCGTGCTGTCCATCCTGTTCTCCCGGGCCCGGTCCAAGTACATGATCGTGGTGGGCCAGGAGATCATCTACGACATCCGGAAGGACCTGTTCGAGCACCTGCAGAAGCTGCCCTTCCAGTTCTACGACGACCGGCCCCACGGAAAGATCCTCACCCGTGTCATCAACTACGTGAACTCCGTCTCCGACGCCCTGTCCAACGGCATCATCAACTTTGTGCTGGAGATTTTCAACCTGCTGCTCATCGCCGTGTTCATGTTCCTGTGCGATGTCCGCCTGAGCCTGATCGTCTTGGCGGGCATTCCCCTGTTTCTGGTGATTGTCCTGCTGATCAAGCCCGCCCAGCGCCGGGCATGGCAGGACGTGTCCAACAAGAGCTCCAACCTGAACGCCTACCTCCACGAGAGCCTGGACGGCATGAAGATCACCCAGGCTTTCACCCGTGAGGAGGAGAACCGGGAGATCTACGACAAGCTGAACAAGAAGTGCGTCTCCACCTGGATGAAGGCCCAGTACACCTCCAACCTGGTATGGTACTCCGTGGACAACATCTCCACCTGGGTGGTGGGGGCCATGTATATCATCGGCCTGATGATGCTGGGACCCGCCATGCAGATCGGCACCTTGATCGCCGTCTCCTCTTACGCCTGGCGGTTCTGGCAGCCTATTTTGAACCTTTCCAACCTGTACAATACCTTTATCAACGCCGTGGCCTACCTGGAGCGCATCTTCGAGATGATCGACGAGCCTGTCACCGTGGACGACGCTCCCGGCGCCACGGAGCTGCCTCCCATCACCGGCCGTGTTACCTTTGACGACGTGACCTTCTCCTATGACGGCAAGGTGAACATTCTGGAGCACTTCAACCTGGATGTGCAGCCCGGCGAGTCCATTGCCCTAGTGGGACCCACCGGCGCCGGAAAGACCACCGTGGTGAACCTGATCTCCCGGTTCTACAACATCAATGAGGGCCGGCTCCTGCTGGACGGCCACGACATTGCCGGGGTGACCCTCCACTCTCTCCGCTCCCAGATGGGCATTATGCTCCAGGACAGCTTCATCTTCTCCGGGACCATTATGGACAATATCCGCTATGGCCGCCTGGACGCCACGGACGAGGAGGTTATCGCCGCCGCCAAAACGGTGCGGGCCGACGAGTTCATCCGGGAGATGGAGGACGGCTACTACACCCAGGTGAACGAGCGTGGTTCCCGTTTGTCTCAGGGCCAGCGGCAGCTGGTGGCCTTTGCCCGCACGCTGCTCTCCGACCCCAAGATCCTGGTGCTGGACGAGGCCACTTCCTCTATCGACGCCAAGACGGAGCGGCTGCTCCAGGAGGGCTTGCAGGCCCTGTTGAAGGGACGCACCTCCTTTATCATCGCCCACCGGCTGTCCACCATCAAAAACTGCGACCGCATCCTGTATATCTCCAACAAAGGCATCGCGGAGATGGGGAACCATCAGCAGCTTCTGGAACGCAAGGGCTACTACTATCACCTGTACACCGCTCAGCTGGAAAGCTGACCTGATCCAACGCGCAGCCGGCCTTGAGGAACCAGGGCCGGCTGCGGCTGTTTTCTCCCGAAGGCAGAGCTTTCGCCCCTTCGGGGAGGTGCTCCGGCAGGAACGGAAACGCCTGTGAGCCCTGAGGGTTCCGGTGTTTTGAAAAGCGCGAAAAATCCGGCGGATACCCTCATCCGCCGGATTTCTACAAGATATTGAGCTCGTTCACAATTTATTTACAAGAAAATGGGACGTTCCTTCATAATTCGACAAAAAAGGCGGCTTCATTCGTGTATGCTTAATCACGTCAGGAGGCGCTGGCCATCTGCAGGCAGAGCTTGTCAGAGATCATGGCAATGAATTCGCTGTTGGTGGGCTTCCCCCGGGCGTTGTGGATGGTATAGCCGAAGTAGGAGTTCAGCACCTCCACGTCGCCCCGGTCCCAGGCGACCTCTATGGCGTGGCGGATGGCCCGCTCCACCCGGGAACTGGTGGTGTTGTACCGTTTGGCCACATTGGGGTAAAGCTGTTTCGTCACGGCGTTGATGATTTCCGGGTCCTCCACGGCCATGAGGATGGAATCCCGCAGATAGTGGTAGCCTTTGATGTGGGCAGGCACGCCGATCTGGTGAAGGATCTCGGTGACCTGCATGCGAAGGCTGTTGCTCAAAGGCTCGGTATCGAAATGCTTGCCCTTTACGGAGAGCAGGGTGAGGATGCGGTCGGCCATTTCGTTCTTGTCATAGGGGGACAGGGCGAAATAGGCAACACCGGCCGCGGTGATCTCCCGCTCGATGATGGGGTTGGTATACGAGGAGGTCACTATGTAAAGGGGTTTTTCCAAGGCGGCGTCTTGTGCCACCGCGTGGATGACCCCGATGGCATCCAGGCCCGGCATCAGAAAGTCCATGAGTACAAGCTGGGGCTTTTCTTCCCGAATTTTTCCCAGCAGCAGGGTGCTGTCCCGTTTCAGAAAAAGGGGATGCACCCCGCGCTGGGATAATTTCTGGATCGGTTCCCGGCCCCATTCGCCGTCTTCCGAACATATTATTATCTTACTATCTTTTTCCATGACGAACCTCCTGGCAGTGATTTATTGTAAAGGAATTTTACCATAACTTGGAAAGAATCGCAAGTGGTTTGCCTGAAAAATCTGGAAAAAGATCGTGCCGAAAAAAGGCGAAAAGTGGCTTAAAACCTGGATGTTTCAGCGTTCGACTTCCTTCGCCGCACCACATGTTTGACATTCTTCCCACATCACTTGAGCAAAAATACCATATCCTGTTGTGGAGTCCTCTGTGAACACATGGGTCACGGCGCCGGCAAGCTTCCCACCCTGGAAGATGGGACAGCCGCTCATGCCTTGAACAATACCTCCTGTCCGTTCCAAAAGCCTGGGGTCTGTAATTTGGACCACCAGGTTTTTTGTTTGCTGGTCCTCTCCCACAATCTGGGTGATCTCCCCGTCGTACAGCTGGGGGCCGGTTTCATCCAGGCTCACCAATAGCTGTACGGCCCCGCAGGCCACCTGGTCCCGGGGAAGAATCTCCACAGCCTCCCCTGTGGGAGGTTGGGACAGAGTGCCGTAGACGCCGGTCTCCTGGTTGGCCAGAAGGGTGCCCAGGCTTTCATCGGAGGAGAAATATCCCTGGAGCTGTCCCGGTTCGTTCTCCTTGCCTTTGACGATGCCGCTCAACGTGATGGGCGCCGGCTCTCCGGACCTTAGGGCCATCACCCCGTTGGTGTCCATGTCACAGATGCCGTGGCCCAGGCCCGCAAAGACACCGGTGGAAGGGTCGTAAAAGGTGAGGGTGCCAATGCCCGCGGCGCTGTCACGGACCCACATGCCTGTCTTGAAAGAGCCCTCCCCATAGACGGGGGTGATCTGGGCCTCAAAGACCTGTTCGCCCCGCCGCACCTGGAACGTGATAGGGTTCCCGCCGCTCTGGCCGATATAGCCCGCCAGGGAGGCGTTGTCGGGGATGTCCCGGCCGTCGGCCTTCAGCAGATAGTCCCCGGGCTGGATGCCCGCTTCCTCGGCGGGGCAGCGGACGCCGCTGTCCGTGACAATGTCCGAGAGGGAGGCTACGATCACCCCGTCGGTGAACAGCTTGATGCCGAAGGTGGTGCCCAAGGGAATCACTTTGCCGGGAGCGTTTTGGCTGCTGCCTTCAGGACCGGCCGCCGTCTCCTGGGAGGAGAGGAATTCCTTTCCGCTGTTAAAGACAGAGGCTTCCAGGGCGGTGGGGCTGTCATTTTGGTCCAGCACTCCCACGCACCCCAGCATGCACAAAGCGGTGGTTCCCACGCCCAGAGCGAACAGCTTCACTGCTTTCAGCAGGTTTCGTTTGGTGCAGTGCTTAAAAATGCTTTTGATACGCGTTCCTCTCTTTTCCGGGCAAAATGTGCGAAAAAAGATTTTCGTGCCCGGAATTACTCTGCCACCGGAGATGAAAATTATTTTGACAATTAAAAACGCTCCTGCGCAAAAGAGGCAGGAGCGAGAATTTTTGGTCTGCCGCGACGATGGAGTGTTGGCCGCGAACCGACTGCTGCCGGTTCTTGCTCCACCGAAGGACAGTATTTAAAAATATGAAAGAGAGATCATTTACACAAATGGATCAAAGTGAAGGTTTGTGGCAACCACTTCCTTTCTCGTTTCATTGTCTAAAGTCTAAGCCATAAATATGAAGGGCTCATAAGGAAATTTTGAAAAAAACGTAAGGAATTTATGAACAGAGCTTGAATGAAGAAAAAGCGGAAACTGTGGATATTGCCGAAAAAGGGGAGGGTTTCCAGATTTTAGCGATTTAAAGCGGCTTTTCATGTTGAAACGCCGTCATTTTTGTGATAAGATTAAGGATATCCACTTCATGGGAGGGCAGAAATTGCAGGAAACCGGCCCTCTACTTGCAAGAAGGGGATATGGAAAAAAGGGAGGAACCTATGAGCGAGCAAGCCAGAATCACCGTGATCTGCGGCCACTACGGCTGCGGCAAAACCAACCTGGCCCTGAACCTGGCCTTGGATGCCGCCGCGGCAGGGGAGAGGGTCACTGTGGCGGACCTGGACATTGTCAACCCCTATTTCCGCTCTTCGGAATACGGCGGGCTGCTGGAGGAGCAGGGCATCCGGTTGATTGCCCCTGTGTTTGCCGGCACCACCCTGGACACCCCCACCTTGCCTCCGGAGCTTTACTCCCTGTTTGATCCCAGCGCCGGGAAGGTGTTCATCGACGCGGGGGGAGACGACGCGGGCGTCACGGCTCTGGGGGGCCTTCACCAGCTGCTGGAGGAAGCAGGCTACGAGATGCTCTACGTCATCAACCGGTACCGGGTGCTGTCCCAGACTCCGGAGGAGGCTCTGGCCCTGCTGCGGGAGATCGAGACCGCCAGCCGGCTGAAAGCCACCGGGCTGGTGAACAATTCCCACCTGGGTGTGGAGACCACTCTGGACACGCTGCTGGGAGGACTGGACTTTGCCCGCAAAACGTCGGAGCTCACCGGGCTGCCCCTGCTGTACTCCACTGCTCCGGACTTCGCCCTGAAGCCGGGTGAGACGCTGCCGGAAGGTTTCCGCACGGTCAAGCGCCACGTGAAATTTATGTGGGAGTAAGTGCGGAGTGCCTCCGCTGTCATGCCGCGCCCCGGGCGGCGGGCTGAAAGGCCCGCGCTGAGGAAGAGGAGGGCGCACGTCCGCGTCGAACCCCGGGTGGAGAGACGCAGCTTGGAGAATGGGAGTGCCTCCGCTGTCATGCCGCGCCCCGGGCGGCGGGCTGAAAGGCCCGCGCTGGGGCATGATTCAAGATCTGTCAACACAGTACCACTTGTAGTATTCTAATATGTGTTAGAGAAAAATCCTGAAGGAGGGAAAACGATATGGCAAAGATCATTGTGGATGAGAAGGTCTGCAAGGGCTGCGGGATGTGCGTGCACGCATGTCCCTTAAAGATCATCGCCCTGGACAAGAGCCGCCTCAACGCCAAGGGTTACCATCCCGCCAAGCTGATGGAGCCTGAAAAGTGTGTGGGCTGCGCTTCCTGCGCCACCATGTGCCCTGACACGGCCATCACAGTCGAACGGTAAAAAATTGTTCGGGGGCGGTTGCGCCCCTGAGAAAGGAATGGATTTACTTATGAAGGTTTTGATGAAGGGCAACGAGGCGCTGGCCGAAGCCGCCATCCGCGCCGGCTGCCATCACTTCTTCGGCTATCCCATCACGCCCCAGACCGAGCTGGCGGCGTATATGTCCAAGCGCATGCCCCAGGTGAACGGCACCTATCTCCAGGCGGAATCTGAGATCGCCGCCATCAACATGGTGCTGGGCGCCTCCTCTGCTGGTGTGCGCGCCATGACTTCCTCCTCTTCTCCCGGCGTCAGCCTGAAGGGCGAGGGCATCTCCTACATGGCTGGTTCCGACCTGCCCGCTGTCATCATCAATGTGCAGCGGGGCGGCCCCGGCCTGGGCGGCATCCAGCCCAGCCAGGCGGACTACTGGCAGGCCACCAAGGCCACCGGCCACGGCGACTTCCAGATTCTGGTGTTCGCTCCCTCCACCGTCCAGGAGATGGTGGACCTGATCTCCCACGCTTTCGACACCGCCGATAAGTACCGTATGCCCGCCATGATCCTGGCCGACGGCATGCTGGGCCAGATGATGGAGCCTGTGGAGCTGCCCGAGGAAGGCTCTGCGAACCTGCCCGAGAAGGAATGGGCGGCCAAGGGCCACGGCGGCAAGCGCGCCCACAACATTATCAACTCCCTGTATCTGACTCCCGAGAAGTTGGAGCAGCTGGTGAAAGAGCGCTTTGAGCGCTACGAGACCGTGAAGCGCAACGAGCAGATGGCGGAAGAGTACCTCACCGAGGACGCTGACGTGGTGCTGGTGGCTTACGGAGCCTCCTCCCGTGTGGCCCGCAGCGCGGTGAACAAGGCCCGGGAAAAGGGTCTGAAGGTGGGTCTGGTGCGGCCCATCACCCTGTGGCCTTTCCCCACCGACGCCCTGAACCGCGCCGCTTCCCACGCCAAGAATTTCCTGGTGGTGGAGATGAGCATGGGCCAGATGGTGGACGACGTGAAGCTGGCCATCGACTGCAAGGTGCCCGTCCACTTCTACGGCCGCACCGGCGGCATGATCCCCACCCCCGCGGACGTGCTGGCTCAGATCGAAGCACTGCTGTAACCACAGAGAAGATAGGAGTTTGGCTCTCCAGACTCCGGAAAGGGAACATACTATGGCTATTGTATTTCAAAAACCGTCTACCTTGACTGACGCGCCTATGCACTACTGTCCCGGCTGCACCCACGGCATTGTCCACCGCCTGGTGGCTCAAGCTCTGGAAGAGCTGGGTGTGGAAGGCAAAGCCGTGGGCGTTGCCTCTGTGGGCTGCTCGGTCATGTGCTATGATTATTTCACCTGCGATATGGTGCAGGCTCCTCACGGCCGCGCCCAGGCTGTGGCAACGGGCCTGAAGCGTGCCCGTCCCGACAACGTGATCTTCACCTACCAGGGCGACGGCGACCTGGCTGCCATCGGCACCGCGGAGACCGTCCATGCGGCTACCCGGGGAGAGAACATCACCGTCATCTTCATCAACAACGCCATTTACGGCATGACCGGCGGCCAGATGGCTCCCACCTCTCTGCCGGGGCAGATCACCCAGACCACCCCCTACGGCCGTGACACCAACACCGCTGGTTATCCTGTGCGGGTGTGCGAGATGCTCTCCACCTTGAGCGGCGTGGCCTTCGCCCAGCGCGTCACCGTGGACAACGTGAAGAACGTGAACATCGCCCGGAAAGCCATTAAGAAGGCGTTCCAGAACCAGATCGAGGGCAAGGGCTACTCCATTGTGGAAGTGCTGTCCACCTGCCCCACCAACTGGGGCCTGTCTCCTGTGGAAGCCCTCAAGTGGCTGGAGGACAACATGATCCCCTACTATCCCCTGGGGGTCTATAAGGATGTAGAGGAGGGCGTGAAGAAGTAAAGGCCCGAGGCCTTTCCTTCTTCCGGGTTGCCCTTCTCCGGTCGGACCGGAGATCCCGGCTGAGCCGGGCACCGGGCAACACCGCGGCTCGCATGAAGAAAGGAGCTATCACAGCATGAAAAATCTGAATATTCTCTTTGCCGGTTTCGGCGGCCAAGGCGTGCTGTTCGCCGGTAAAGTGGTGGCTTACGCCGCTTTGATCGCCAACAAGCAGCTTTCCTGGCTGCCCTCTTACGGCCCCGAGATGCGGGGCGGCACCGCCAACTGCAGCGTGTGCGTCTCCGACGAGGCCATCGGCTCTCCTCTGGTGACCAACCCCAACGTGCTCATCGCCATGAACCTGCCCTCCTTTGACAAGTTCATCAACGCGGTGGAGCCCGGCGGCGTGGTCATCGTGGACTCCAGCCT
This sequence comes from uncultured Clostridia bacterium, assembly GCA_944376265.1. GTDB lineage: Bacteria > Bacillota > Clostridia > Oscillospirales > Acutalibacteraceae > Acutalibacter. The sequence goes on from CALWCD010000010.1 coordinate 15,140, forward strand.
TATCGACAAGAAGGTGGAGCGGGACGACGTGACCGTGTACTACGTGCCCTCCTCCTCTCTGGCAGAGGAAAACGGCCTGTCCGGCCTTTCCAACATGATCCTGGTGGGCAAGCTGTTCCAGGAAGTCTGCACCCAGGGCGACTGCGCCTTCTGTGACAGCGACATTCTGGACCAGGCGGTGCAGAAATGCATCCCCGCCCGGAAGGCCCAGATGCTGGACTTCAACCGCAAGGCCATCCAGATCGGCGCCCAGCAGTGAGAACCATGAAAACGCTCCGGAGACCGGAGCGTTTTTTGTTGCCATGGGAGGGCGGCGGTGGTAAAATGGACGCCAAGGCGGGAAATTGTCCCGAAAAAGGAGTGAGCGTTTTGGAGCGGAGAGAAACTGGAGCGGAGTGGTGGGTCACTTCCCAGGCCAGCTTTTGGGACCACAGCCGCCGGGAACGGCCGGGCATCCAACTGCCCTTTACCGGGGAGTTCGATTGGGCTGGGGCACACTGGGTGGTGCCGGGGGTGTACTCCTGTGGGAAAGCTCTGGTGGTGGACTTTTGCCGCCAGGTAGAGCCGGAGACCATGGAATCCTTCATGAAGAAGTGGGGCCTGACCCCGGAGAACGACGACATCAGGAATTTTACCAAGGAGCAAACCACCGCCATGGAAGCGGAAAACCCCATGAGTTTTTTCTTTCATCCCACTGGGGTAGTGAATGGCCGCAACCTGAGCAGTGACCGGGGCTCCGCCACAGGGTACCTGCCCTTTTCCTGGGGTAGAGGCCAAAAGGAGGGCGTCCGGGCGGTGGACCACTATCACTTGGACCCCTCCAAAGCCTGGCATATCTGGCGGTTCTCCTTTCCCTGGAGCCGCCGCCGGGAGGTGCGGTCCCTCTCCTTCCGGCTGGAGGCCGAAGAGGTTCGCCTGCCCGGAGCCTCCTTCCAAATCCAGCCGGGGGAGCGGGTGGACCTGACCCATCCCGTCACCGGGGAGAGGGTGACCCTCACAGCGGTGGACCTGGAGCGGGAGACAATTGAGAACTCAGGGCTTTCCGGCCTGGGGGACTGGGAGGTCCCCTGCCACTGCTGGAAACTCACCTATACCCTGGAGCCCGCTCTGGAAAACTTCTCCCTGGAGGATGTCCTGGAGGGAGACCAGATGCGCCCCAGAGATCCCAAAGAGGGGGAGACCCGTGGGGGCGGGATCGCTATGGCTTCCATGGCCAGCTCCGTAGGGATCATCGGCGGAGCGGACGGTCCCACGGCGCTCTACATAGGGGAGAACCAGACGCCTGTCTGCCGCGCTGCCTATTCCGGTCTCCGGTTTCAACCCGTGGAAACCGTCACCTGGATGCCGGTGTTCCGGGAGAAGCCGGCTGAGGAGAAGACGGTTGTGTTGAAAAAAACAGGCTGACACAGCCTGGCACAGAGAGGAGGGAAAATATGCCAAGACCCAAAATCACACTTACTGTAGTGGGCAAGCTGGGCCCCTGCGGGTGCCACCACGGCCACAAGGTGGGGGACTCGTTCAACTTTGACACCGACCGGGACAAGCTTTGCCCCATGGCCCTGCACGCCGGGTTTCCCTATATCGATATCCTCCGGTACGGGGGAGAGCTGCCCCTTTCCAAAGAGGGGGATCTGCGGTTCTGCTGTCCCGACGCGGACGTGGCCAACGTGTTTCGCCTGGAAGTGGACAAGGGCTGACTTTTTTCACCAGTCTGTCAGGTTTTCCACGGCTCCCACATAGACATGGTAACACCATGAAAGAAGGGAAGTGGCAGTCGTGTTCACACAGCTTTTAGATCTTCTGTCCCATGTTGTCTGCCTGTTTTTGCACGTTACCGGAGGCGGCACCTTTCCTCGGGCGCTCTCCGCCGCCCAGGAAAAGAAATGCCTGGAGGAGATGGCACAGGGCAGCCAGGCGGCCCGCCAGAAGCTCATCGAGCACAACCTGCGGCTGGTGGCGCACATCATTAAAAACGGCTGCCCGTAAGGGACGCTTTGTTCCTGTCCCATACGTATTCCCAGGAAGCTCCTGTGTTCAGAGAGATCTCCAGCCGAACTGCCTCCGAGGTGCTTTCCTTTTTTACCACAATCCGGTTTAGAAGTTTCCCCACAAGTCCATGATTTTCCCGGCCCTGGAAGGAGAGCTCCTCCTCCAGGGCTTTTTTGATTTCCGCCAGATTTTGGGAGGCGAGCCCCTTCCTGGGTTCCTCCTGGAGGGCAGCCTCTTGGGAAAGAAGTGTTTGCAGCTGGGCGTTGCACTGGTCATTCCACTGTTTGAACTCTTCCAGGGAGATGGTGCCGTTCAGGTTCATTTCCAGCAGGCGCTCCTTCTTCTGCTGGAGGAGGGCTTTTTCCTGTGTCAGGCAGTTCCTCCGTGTTTGGCTGTCCTCCTTTTTGCCGGCGGCCTGGAGGACCTGGAGCACGGTATTCACAATGGCTTCCCTGTCCCACAGGACCTGGCTGAGCACAGAGGCCATCAGCCTATCCAGTTCCCAGGTGAACAGCCTGGGGGAGCTGCACCCGGTTTTTCCCTTTTGGTGGTAGACCTTGCACTCCCACACTTCGGTGCCGCCCTGACGGGTTTGCCGCAGCCGCCGGTGGTAGCTGGTGTTGTGGGCCTCACAGAGGATCTTCCCGCTGTACGAGTAGCGGCTGTGGTAATCCGCGGCCTGCTGGTGCGCCTTGATCTGTTTGCTGCGCAGCCGGTAGAGGGCGTTGGCCCGGTCCCACAGCTCCTCGGACACAATGGCAGGGACGGCAGGGTCGGGGTAGAGCACCCAGTCCTCTTCGTCCAGGAAGACCCGGCGCTTGGTGCGGTAGTCCACAGTCTGGCTTTTCCCGGCGCAGTACCAGCCTTTGTACTTGGGGTTGCAGAGCATGTGCCGGATGGTCACCTCGTTGAAAGCGTTTCCCCGGCGGCTGGTACAGCCCTCCTTGTAAAGCTGTTGGGAGATCTTCCGAATGCCCAGCCCCTGGTTGGCGTACAGGTCGAAGATCCGCCGGACAATGGCGGCTTCCCGCTGGTTGACGGTGAGCACACAGTCCTTCTTGTCGTAGCCCCACAGCGTGTCGTTTCCCAGCACATGGCCGTTTTTTATGGCCTGGTGGAAGCCGAACTTCAGCCGCTCCGAAAGCTTTCGCACCTCATCCTGGGCCACGCCCGCCATAATGGTCAGCCGGAACTCGCTGTCCGGGTCCATGGTGTTGATGTTGTCGTTTTGGAACAGCACTCCCACGTCGTGCTCCAGCAGCTCCTGGGTGTATTGTATGCTGTCCAGGGTGGAGCGGGAAAACCGGGAGATCTCCTTGGTGATGATGAAATCGAACCGTCCGGCTTTGGCATCCCGGATCATCCGGAGAAAGCTGTCCCGATTTTTGGTGCTGGTGCCGCTGATGCCCTCATCGATGTACCCGGGAATGTAAGTCCAGCTGGGTTTGGACTGGATCAGCTCCGTATAGTACTGTACCTGGTTTTCCAGGCTGTTCAGCTGCTCGGTTTTGTCGGTGGACACCCGGGCGTAGAACGTCACCCGCAGGGGCAGGTCGAAAATGGACCTGCCTTTTCCCATCTCACTGCGCACTTTCAGAATGTTCATCCGGATCCGCCTCCTTGTCTCCCGGCAGGGGATACCCCACCAGCCGGGGAAAATCGGTCATGGAATCAACCAGATCCAAAGCGGCGGAACAGGCGTCTTTGGATAGAAGCTCCCGGCGCGTCAGAGCTTTTATAAGCTCGCGGACGATCTCCCGGTCTATATGGTCCATTGCCATCACCTCTACTAACCCATATGAGAGATCAGAGGTGTACAGCACTGGAAGTGGAGACGCCTGATTCGGTACGTAGGACCCAGCCCCTTCCCAGAGAAGGGGGAAACAAACCCGAACAGCATCTTCTGAGTGACAAAAGAAAGACGAAACCCATGCTGGTCTGCTCGGTCATCTCTTTCACCTCTGTCGGCGGTTATCCAGGAAGTTCTTCCGGCCGCTTGGCGGGTGTTCAAAATGGTCTGAAAAAAGGAAAAACAATCCGGAGAGAAGGCGGGGGAAAGCAGTCGTTTCGCCGGAAACAGCAGATGTTTCCGGGACTTTCCCTGGGGGGAGAAAGCCATGGAACCGCCACGGATCTTCCCGGAGAAGCAGTGCCAAACAGCAAGAATAGAATGCGAAAATACATTGCAATTTACCACAAAATTGGTATAATAATACAAAATACTGCTTTTTCTTTCCCATTGTTTGCATGTGGAAGGACCCGAAGGGGGACTTGGGAATGTCCAGAACCTGTTCAAATTGCTTTCAGCCTCTGCCGGAGGGAGTGGAGGTTTGTCCTGCCTGCGGATATGACCAGCGAAAGGATCAAGGAAACTATCCGCTGGCGCTGCCGGTGGGGACAGTGCTCAACGGCCGGTATATTTTGGGAAGGGTGCTGGGCCAGGGCGGCTTCGGCATCACCTATGTGGCGAAAGACCACCGCACAGGCGGCCTTGTGGCGGTGAAAGAGTACTTTCCCGACACAATGGCCACCCGCTCTCAGGGTCCCGCTGTCACAGCCTACACAGGCCAGCGGGAGGAGAACTTCTCCTACGGCAAGGAGTGCTTTCTCAACGAGGCGAAAACCTTGGCGGAATTTATTGGAAATCCCAACATCGTGCGGGTATACAGCTACTTTGAGGAGAACAACACCGCCTATTTTGTCATGGAATACGTCCAGGGCATCAGCCTCCAGGAGTACCTGAAGGAACGGGGCAGAATCCCCTGGCAGGAGGCCAAGAGGATCCTGTTTCCGGTGATGGAAGCCTTGGAGGCGGTCCATGCCAAGGGGATCGTCCATCGGGACGTGACCCCGGACAACATCTATCTCACCCGGGACGGCCAGGTGAAGCTGTTGGATTTCGGCGCCGCCCGGTACAGCCTGGGGGATAAGAGCCGCAGCCTGGACGTGGTGCTCAAACACGGGTTCGCCCCCAAGGAGCAGTACTCCCGCCACGGCCGGCAGGGCCCCTTCACCGATGTGTATGCTTTGGGGGCCACCTTCTACTTTGCCATTACCGGGCGGGTGCCCCCGGACTCCATTGACCGCCAGGACGAGGACGACCTGATCCTGCCCAGCAGCCTGGGAGTGAAAATCCCCGTGGGGGTGGAGGACGCTCTGTGCAAAGCGCTGGCGGTCTCCGCTCAGGACCGTTTCCAGACCATGGGAGAGTTTCAGCTTGCCCTGAGCAGGGGGGAGCTGGATGCCGGGGAGGTTCCTCCCCCGCAGCCTCCTTCCCAGGGGACGGGAGGGGAAACCGACTTCGGAACAGGGGGAGACGGCACAGTTCCGCCCCAGCCCCCGGAGAGAGGGGGAGGCGGAGCCGTGTCTTCTGGGGAGCTCACCCCGGAAAAGAAAAAGAGGCTTCAAATTGTCATAGGAGCGGTGGCGGCACTCTTCGTGGTGGTCACCCTGTCGGTTCTGGCCGCCAGCATGTTGGGGAAGGCGCCGTCCGCTGTCCCCGATGACTTCCAGACCTCTGAAAGCGGAGTGAGCTCCTCCGTGGAGGAGGGCGAGAACGCTTCCCAGCAGGAGGATCAGGTGGTTTCCCTGGAAGACGGGGAGACATTCCGGCTGCGGACCAGGCTCTATTCCTTTGATGACCAGGGAGTCCTGGAAGAGGTCACTCTGTACGAGTTTGACGGCTGGGGCAACGAAGTGGGCTATGCCGACTATTTGCCCGACGGGTCCCTGGAATCCTATTCCAGGAAGGTCTACGACAGCAGCGGACGGAAGATTGAGGAAACCCATTTTGAGGCGGACGGCACCATGACCAGCCGTTACGAGGACCTTTACGAGGGAAACACCCTCCAGGAATACTCCTGGAGAGAGGGGGAGGAACGGGTTCTGGATGGGGAAAGCACCTTTGACGATGACGGCAACCAGCTGACCCTGACCAGCTACAATGAGGACGGTTCGGTGGATTATACCCGGGAGTATGAATATGACAGCCAAGGGAACTTGGTTTACAAGAACTTTGGGTCGTACCAGGAGGGTTCTCTGGAGAGCCTGATGGAGTACCAGTACTCCTATGACAGCCAGGGAAACCAGGTGGAGGAACAGACTTTCCGCAACGGAGAGCTGTACCAGGTGACCCAGTGGGAGTTTGACGGAAACGGGAACATGCTCTTCGAATACGAATACGACAAAACCATGGCCCTCCAGTATGCGTCGAAATTCCAGTACGACAGCCAGGGAAACCAGATCTTTGACGGGTGGTACGATAAGGAGGGAGACCTGAGGATCGTATACGAAAACGAGTACGACCAGTACGGGGAATGCGTGCTGGCCTATTCCGACACTTCCCCGGAGGACCCTGAAGAGGATGACGCCAGCCTGTTCACCTACGAAAACCAGTACGACGAAGAGGGCAACCTGGTGCGGGAAATCGCCTATTGCGACGGAGTGCTGTGGTGTGTCCGGGAGTATGAGACCCGAACGGTGCCCGCCCAGCCCGGCGGCGACCCGGACCTGGAGCTTGCTCCGCCGGAGGGGGAAATCACAGTGGACGCCCCTCAGGCTCCCACCCAGGTGAGCGTGGACAAGAGCCAGTTCCCCAAAACGAAGGATGCGTTTGTGTCCCCGGCAGCGGGCAGCTCCACGCCTGAACCAGAGGTTTCCCAAGCCGCCCAGTCCGGGGAGTTCACCGGCTCCCAGCACGGCATTACCGGCGCCAAGTTCGCCATTCAGGAAATCCAAGGCCAGGAGGGCTTCGCAGGGCAGCACAGCGGTTCTCCCTGCGGCGGCCTGGTGGAGATGGAAGACGGCCCCTGGTTCCTGGCTCTGTACGAGCGCAGCACCGGGGAAGAAGAGTACGCGGTCTACTACTCCCTCTACGACCTGCGGGGCAACGGCCTGGTGGTCCCTGCCTGCGAAGAGCTGTTTGTGCCCGTGGGGGGAAACAATGGAAAGGTGGGCATTTATCAGGACAAGGAGGGCGTTTCCTACCTGATGGTGGAGAGACGCCAGGCGGACGGGCAGACAGTGTACACCTCCTATTCCTACACGCCCATCACAGCGGACGGCCTCACCTTGGAGGGAAGCTGTTTCGGCTCCTCGGAAGTGAATTACGACAAGGGAACGGGGGTTTACATTGTGGGGGACACCAAAACGGACGAATCTGGTTTCCAGGATTTCCAGAACCGGTTCACCCCCGTGTGCTCCATGGACCTGTTCGGCAGCTATGTGGGCAACGTGATCACCTTTGAGGACTTTCTTCAAAATTATGGATGAGAGGGGAGAGGGACCGTGAAATATACAGAGTGCGCCAACGGCCATGTGTACGATTCCGACCAGTACGCCGCGTGCCCCTACTGCAACCATGCGGGAATGGAGATCCAGTTCGGGCCGGGGGAGGGCGGAAAGACCGTGGCCCCCGGCGCCTGCCGGAAACGGGAGGAACTGTCCAACAGGACAGTGGCTGTTTTCCAGCAGAAATACGGCCTGGACCCGGTAGTGGGGTGGCCTGTATGATCTACCAGGAACGGCTGTGGTTTGCCAGCGTGGGGGACAGCTGCCTGTACCTGCTGCGGGACCATCAGCTGGGCAGGCTGAACCGTCCTCACAATATGCGCCACCTGCTCTACCTCCAGGAGCTTCAGGCGGGGAGGGCCGACCCCGTTCCCGGGCGGGAACACCCGGAGTCCGACGCTTTGACCTCGTTTCTGGGCATGGAGGACATGGAGCAGGTGGACCTGTTCCGAAGGCCTCTGTCCCTGGAGCAGGGAGACGTGCTGCTGCTCTGTTCCGATGGCGTTAGCGGCACCCTTCCGGAGGAAGTGCTTGTGGCCTGCCTGGAGCAGGATACCCCTCGGTTTATGTGCAAGGCCATGGAGCAGGAGATTGTGAAACGGGCCCTGTCCCACCAGGACAACTACACCGCGGTGGTTATTCGCTGTGTGAAATAGGGAGGATGAAACCGAAATGAAAAAGAATGTGCCGGCTTTTTTGCCCATGACCATTCTCGCCGGCGCCGGCAAGACCCGGGTCTGTCTGGGAAATCTGCTGAGTGCGGGGGTGAAGTGAGCCCTATGGCCATGTATGACAGCTTTTTCTTTACCAGTCCCGGCGGAAGGGACCACAACGAGGACGCCTTGGGAGACAAGGAGTGGGAGGCGGGCCGGCTGTTTTTGCTGGCGGACGGCCTGGGAGGCCACCAGCGGGGGGAAGTGGCTTCCGCCTGCGTGGTAAACGCCCTGGAAAACGCCCCGGAGCCTTCCGGGGACCAGGAGCTGCCCCAGTGGCTGTTCCAGCAGGTCCAGGCGGCAAACCAGAAGCTGCTGGCGCTGCGGGAGTCCACCGGATGGTCTATGAAGAGCACCCTGGTGGCATTGTTTCTGGGGGAGGAGGAAGCCTGCTGGGCCCATGTGGGGGATTCCCGGCTGTACTTTTTCCATCACGACCGCCTGGAGGCCGTCACCAGCGACCACTCTGTGGCGTTTGCCAAGTACAAAAACGGGGAGATCACCCGAGGCCAGATCGGCAGGGACGAGGACCAGTCCAGCCTGCTGCGGGCCTTGGGAAACCCGGAGCGCAGCCATCCGGACCTGGGACAAAGCTGGGAACCGCCCCAGGAGGGGGACGGCTTCCTCTTGTGCTCCGACGGGGTGTGGGAGTACCTGTACGACCAGGAAGTGCTGGCGGATTTTCTGAAGACCGAAACCGCCCGGGAGTGGGGAGAACTGCTGCTTCTCCGGGTGATGGAGCGGGCCTGCCCCGGAAACGACAACCTTTCTTTGATCACGGTCCGGGTGGTGTAGCGCTCCGGCGGAGATGTTGGTGAAGGGCGTTTCCATGCACCTGGCGAACCGTCCCCGCAGCGGGGCAGAGACCGCCATCGCCTGTGCCAACCTCCGCTTTTAAGGCATGGCAAGCAAAACAGCGCTCCCTTTGTCAGGGCGAATTACTCGCTGGCTGACACAGGGAGCGCTGTCTGTTCTGGTCCTGTTTTGGCAGGGCCTTGCTCTCAGGTGAGGGTCCCGGGCCTTCCCTGTCCGGAGGAGAGGTATTGGGGAAAGTGTTCCCGAAGGAAATTCATGGCGGTGTTGTATTCCTGGAAGGTGTTCAGGTGTTCCAGAAGCAGGGGAGTGTCCTCCGGCAGCCGAGACAGGTGGTCCAGATAGCACCCCAGTTTGCCTCCGCCGGTGCCCAAAAGAGTCTCCTGGATCATCACCGTGGTGCCCTCCCGCAGGACGATGTCCTTTAGGTGGCAGCTGGCAATGGACTTGCTCAGCAGGGAAAAAGCCTGGTCCATCAGTTCTTCCTGGTGGGTGTAGGTGTAGGGGTCCCGGACGAAGTTCCACACGTCCATGTGGACCCCGCAGCCCTTCCGGTCCACGTCCCGGAGGAATTGCTGGTACTGCTGGGGACTCCAGGGGAGCATCCACTGCATGGGTTCCAGGGCGTAGACAGTGTGCCGGGGTTTCACCGTGTCGCACAGGCGCTGCACGAATTCCACGTTCTTCTGGTAAAGGGCCGGGTCAAAGTTTTCCCGGTAGCAGTAAAACCACTTGTCTCCCGCCGCTCCCGACACGTTGACGCAGCAGTCGGCCTGAACGTACTCCGCCAGGCGGAACTGCTCCAGGCACCGTTCCCGGGCGGCTTTGGCCCGGGCAAGGTCGGGAAAGTGGGGGGAGTCCCACACGCCCACCTCGGCAATGCGCAGGTCGTGTTCCTTGGCGGCTTTCACGTAGCCGTCGATAAGGGAGACCGGCGCCCGGTAGTCCACCGGGAACGAGGTGGCCCGAAAGCCGTGCTCCACCAGAATTTCCGCCCATTGGTCCGGCGAGTCGTGGGGCGGGGCAAAGTTGATTCCTATTCTCATGTGCGTGCTCCTCCTTGAAAAAACTGGGCGAGAGGGGAACCGCCTGGAGAGCAGGCGGATGGCCGCGCCCTCTTCAGCGGGCCCCATCACCCGGGAAGCGTGTCTTCCCTCTATACAATACCACAATCTTCCGGATTTTTCCCTTTACTTTTTGAAAATAGCGTAGTACACTAACAAAAAATCTTGTATTAGGAGAGAGTTGTCATGAAGATCAATCCCATCACCCGCTTGGACTATCCCGACCCGGACGTGATCCGCGTAGGGGAATGGTACTACCTGGTCACCACCACCATGTATTTCTTTCCCGGCGGGGAGATTCTCCGCTCTCGGGACCTGGTCCACTGGGAGCATCTGAGTTACATGTTCGACTCCCTGGACTCCACCCCCGGCCAGCGGCTGGAGGGCAGCGAAAACATCTACGGCAAGGGCATGTGGGCGGCATCCATCCGGTTCCACCAGGGCAGATTTTACGTGTGTTTCTGCGCCAACGACACGGAACAGTCCTACCTGTTCACCGCCGAAGACCCTGCCGGCCCCTGGCAGCGGCTGCCCATTGAGGGCTTTTACCACGACGCTTCCCTGCTCTTTGACCAGGACGGCCGGGTATACCTTGCCTACGGCCACCGGGATATTTACATTGTGGAGCTGAAAGAAGACCTGAGCGGGCCCAAGCCCGGGGGCTTGAACCGGATGGTGGTCTCCGACCAGGGAAATCCCCGGCTGGGATACGAGGGGTCCCACCTGTACCGCATCAACGGCAAGTACTACCTGTTTCTCATTCATTCCCGCCGGGACCGGTGGCGCAGGACCGAAGCCTGCTTCGTGGCCGATTCCCTGGAGGGTGAGTTCACCGGCGGCGACGTGCTGGACGACGACATGGGCTACCTGGATCAGGGAGTGGCCCAGGGCGGCATTGTGGACACTCCCGACGGCCGCTGGTACGCCATCCTTTTCCAGGACCGGGGCGCCGTGGGGCGCATTCCCGTGCTGGTGCCTGTGCGCTGGGAGAACGGCCTTCCCGTTTTCGGGGAGAAGATGCAGATTCCGGAACGCTTCCCCCTGCCGGAGACCTCCCTTACCGGCCCCATGGTGGAAAGCGACGGCTTCACCACGTCCGGCGGCCCGCAAACTCATGGCACCTTTGGGCTGAAGAGCTGCTGGCAGTTCAACCACCAGCCGGACCTTCCCCTCACCCACCTTGACCGGGAGCAGGGGACCTGGTCGGTGACCACCGGCAAGCTCTGCGCCGACGTGACCCAGGCCCGGAACACCCTGACCCAGCGGATGCTGTTCCCTCGGTGCGGGGCGGAGATCACCCTTTCCGGCGAGTCTCTGAAAGTGGGAGACGTGGCGGGGCTGTGCGTGCTCCAGAGCTGCTACGGGCTCATCGGCCTCACCCGTACGGAGGAAGGCTACCGGCTGACTGTCCGCACCCGGGAAAACGACCAGACCACCGGGGTCACCCCGGAACAGGAGTGGGAGAGCATCCCCTGGGAGAGCGCTCAGGTGCAGCTGCGGGTGGAGGCAGAGTTTGACCAGATGGCAGACCAGGCTGTGTTCTACTGCCGTGAGCCTGGTGAGGAGACTTGGACCCGGCTGGGCCCGGCCCACAAGCTGTACTTCAAGCTGGAGCACTTCACCGGCTGCCGATTTGGCTTGTTTGCTTACGCCACCCGGGAGACCGGGGGCACGGCGGTCTTCTCCAACTTTGTCTACGACACCCGGGAGGATTGACTTCCCCTGGGGGAAAGGCATTTTGGGAATTTCCTTTGGACATCACTTGACTTCAAGTAAACTTTAGGTGATAAGATAGACAAGCAGGATGCAGCCGGGCCCCAGAACGTGCCGGTAGTCATCCAAGGCTGCATGCGGATGCCCGCTCTGTCGGTGGAAGAGGCGGCAGAGGTGATCCGCACCGCCTGCGACCACTGCATCAGCTATCTGGCGGCCGGGAAGTACTTGCCGTAACGGATTTGGAAGCAAGCGGACTACCGTGAAATTTTATCAAAGGAGAGAAATCACCATGGATAATTTTACGTTCTACGCGCCCACGTATTTTTCCTTCGGCAAGGGAGCGGAAGCTCAGGCCGGCGGCCTTGTGAAGCGGTTCGGCGGCACCAAGGTGCTGCTCCATTACGGCGGCGGAAGCGTGATCCGCTCCGGACTGCTGGGAAGAGTGAAGGAGTCTTTGGAAAAGGAGTCCATCCCTTACCTGGAGCTGGGAGGCGTCAAGCCCAACCCCAGAAGCGGTCTGGTCTATGAGGGCATCGACCTGTGCAGAAAGGAGCACATCGACTTTGTCCTGGCAGTGGGCGGCGGAAGCACCATCGACTCCGCCAAGGCCATTGCCGCCGGCACAGTGTACGACGGGGACTTCTGGGACTTCTATGAGGGCAAGCCTGTCACCGAAGCGCTGCCCATCGGCACCATCCTGACCATCGCCGCCGCCGGTTCCGAGGGCTCTCCAGACTCCGTCATCACCAAGGAGGAGGGCATGATCAAGCGGGGCGCCAGCGGCGAGGCGTACCGGCCCAAGTTCTCCATCCTGAACCCCGAGCTTACCCAGACCCTGTCCCCCTACCAGACCGCCTGCGGCGTCACGGACATTCTGGCCCACCTGTACGAGCGGTACCTGACCAACACCCAGAACGTGGAGACCACGGACCGGATGATCGAGGCCCTTATGCTGGCCATGATCCACGAGGCTCCCAAGGTGATAGAGAACCCCAACGACTACGAGGCCCGGGCCAATATCATGTGGGCCGGGATGATGGCTCACAACAATTCCTGCGGCGTGGGAAGAAGCCAGGACTGGACCAGCCACAACATCGAGCACGAGCTGTCCGCTCTGTACGACTGTGCCCACGGCGCCGGTTTGGCCGTGACCATGCCTGCCGTGTTCCAGTACACCATGAACCACGACGTCACCCGGTTCGTGAAGGCGGCCGTCAGAGTCTGGGGCTGCCAGATGGACTTTGAGCATCCGGAAGCGACCGCCAAGGCGGGCATCGAAGCCCTGCGCAGTTTCCTTATCTCCATTGGCATGCCCAAGAACTTTGAAGAGCTGGGTGCCAAGGAAGAAGATATCGAAAAGCTGGCCCACACCTGCTGCTATGGCAGCGAGGGCGCCAATGGCACCATCAGCGGCTTCACCACCCTGACCCAGAAGGACGTGGAGGCCATCTACCGCCTGATGCTGTAATCCTCCAGCAGGTTTTCCGTTTTCACAGACAAAAGATCCCTTTCGGCTGAGAGTTTGCCGAGAGGGATCTTTTTGCGTGAGCACCCGGATGTGTTGCCGGAGAGGGAGGAGACACCACCGGCTTTGGGAGTGGCTGAGGAAAATGTTCCCTTATGGGCATCCCTTAAAAAAGTATTACGCCAGCCAGAACGACCAGGAGGATTTGATCTCCATCGGAACCATCGGGCTGATCAAAGCGGTGGACACCTTCGACCCACAGAAGGGCATCCGGCTGTCCAGCTACGCCTCCCGGTGCATTGAGAACGAGATCCTCATGTTCTTCCGCAGCGGGAAGAAAACTGCCCAGGACGTGTCCCTCAACGAGCCCATCGATACCGACAAGGAAGGCAACGCCTTAACCATCCTGGACACCATGGCGGTGGACGACACCATTGTGGACAGCATCGATGTAAAGCTGAAGAGCGAGAAGCTGTATGGGTACCTGCAGACCGCTCTCACCCGGCGGGAACGAGAGGTGGTGTGCCGCCGGTATGGCCTCTGCGGATTCCGGTCCCAGCCCCAGCGGGTGGTGGCAAAGCGGCTGGGCATTTCGCGCAGCTATGTATCGCGCCTAGCCTAACGTAAGCGGGTGCCTCAAAGCCGCATAAATACTGGCTTTTTCGACAGTGGCTTCCAGGCCGTTTTTGGGGGGATCGCGGCGCGCTTAATGTAAGTGCCGGTAAATTTCACAAAAACAAAAGTGAAGGTCCGTCAATTCACACAAAGCCCTGTTTTTTTGCCTTCCGGCTGTTTTGGACCCAAATCCGCGGTTCCAAGGTGATCCCAGACCGAAAATCTCCTGGGGAAGGGGGGCCATTTCTGTGAAAGGGAAGCATCGCACCTTTGCCTTTTCCCCCTCCTGTGGAGTAAGATGGGGACCAAGGAGGTGCTCACCCATGAAACAACCCAAGATCCGTCTTACCCTGAACCACACCGAGACCAACCTGCTGCTGCTCAGCCTGAACCAGCTGCGGAACCTTTGGCTGAAAAAGGACAGCGACACCTTTCTGGTGGACGAGTTGTTCCTGAAGATCGTGAAAAAGGCGGGGAGGAGGCTCCCCTTATAGCTCTGCGAAAAGACACCCGCCCGGGTGTCTTTTTTTGCGCCCAGCAGGGATGTCCCGGGAAAGGAGGTCCTGGACGGAACAGAGAAGGAGGCAGAACATGAACCAAACCAACTGCCGGATTATTGCCCTGGCAAACCAAAAGGGGGGCACCGGCAAAACCACCACCACGGTCAACCTGGGGGTGGGGCTGGCGCGCCGGGGGAAGAGAGTCCTGCTGGTGGACGCCGACCCCCAGGGAGACCTGACCACCTGCCTGGGCTGGCGGAACCAGGACAGCCTGCATCCCACCCTGGCCTCCCTCATGGAGGCGGCCATCCGGGAGGAACCGGCGAACCTGGAAAAGGCGGTGCTCCACCACCGGGAGGGGGTGGACCTGCTGCCCTCCAACATTGAGCTTTCCGTCATGGAGATGGCCCTGGTCACCGCCATGAGCCGGGAGTTCACCCTGAAGGAGGTGCTGTCCCCGGCCCGGCCCCGGTACGACTACATCCTCATCGACTGTATGCCCTCCCTGGGTATGGTCACCATCAACGCCCTTGCCGCTGCCGACAGTGTGATCATCCCGGTGCAGGCCCACTACCTGCCCGCCAAGGGTATGACCCAGCTGCTGCGCACCGTTTCCCGGGTGCGGCGCCAGATCAACCCTGGCCTGCGGGTGGACGGCGTGCTGCTCACCCTGGTGGACAGCCGCACCAACCTTGCCCGGCAGACGGCAGAGACGCTGCGGGAAAATTACGGCAGCGTCCTGCACATCTACCAAAGCCGGATTCCCCTGGCGGTGAAAGCCGCGGAGGTGAGCGGGGCGGGGGAAAGCATTTACGCGTACGACCCGGGGGGCAAAGCAGCGGCGGCCTACGAGTCCTTTACCAAGGAGGTGCTGGATGGCGAAAAGCAGCGAGCGAAGCTTCAGCCTGCCCTCGCTCGATGACCTGTTCACCACCCAGGCGGAGCGGGAAGAGGCCAGGCTGGAAAAGGTGGTGCTGCTGTCCCCGGAGGAGATCAGCGAGTTTCCCTGCCACCCCTTCCAGGTGCGTATGGACGCCGCCATGGAGGAGATGGTCCGAAGCGTCCGGGAGAACGGGGTGCTGGTGCCGGCCCTGGTGCGTCCCAAGGAGGGAGGCGGCTACGAGATGGTGTCCGGTCACCGGCGCAGGCAGGCCGCCCAGCTGGCGGGTCTTTCCCAGCTGCCCTGCATTGTCCGGGAGCTCACCCAGGACCAGGCCGTTGTCATCATGGTGGACAGCAACCTGCAGCGGGAGCAGATTCTCCCCAGCGAAAAGGCATTTGCCTACAAGATGAAGCTGGACGCCATGAAACGGCAGGGGCAAAGGACGGATTTAACTTCGACCCCAGTGGGGCCGAAGTTATTATTCCCACGTTCAAACATCGAGTTAGCGGTAGAGAGTCCCGATGGAAAAACACAAATCCAACGCTACATCCGCCTGACCCACCTGGTTCCTCCGCTCCTTGCCCTGGTGGACAACGCGGTTCTGAAAGAGCCGGGGAAACCTCAAATGGCGCTGCGCCCGGCGGTGGAGCTTTCCTACCTGCGAAAAGAGGAACAGCTGGATTTGGCCCAGCTTATCCAAGAGCTGGAATCCACCCCTTCCCACGCCCAGTCGCTGAAATTGCGGAAGCTTTCCGAGGAACAGGAGCCAGAGGGGCGGCTGGCCCGGGACGCCATCCTGGCCATTCTGGAGGAGGAAAAGCCCAACCAGGTGGAGCAGGTGAAGATTCCCAGAGACCGCATTTCCAAGTTCTTCCCGGCGGGGACGCCTGCCAGAAAAATGGAAGAGACCATTGTGAAAGCCCTGGAGCTGTACCGCAGGCGCCAGCGGGACAGGGAACGGTGAAGCTGTCCGCCAGGGGGAAGCCGCGCCTTCAGCCGGAGAATGAAGGAGGCGCCAGGTTCCCCCTCTCCACACCTCACCCCCTGTTTCAACTATCCCAAAAGAAGATATTATGAAGTATAGATATTCAAAAGAGTAAAAAACACACCATGAAACATCATTGCACAGTGAGAGAGGAAAGCCTGGAGAGATCCGGGCTTTTCTTGTTTGGGGCAGGTCCCTGCTCTGTGCAAGCCGAGAAAGGAGTGGGCATGGCAAGAGAACACTTTGAAAAAAGGCTGCTCCGGGTCCTGTGGGAGGCGGGATACCTGCCCGGGTGCCTGACGGTCATCACCCCGGAACAGCTGGTGGAGGTGCCGGGCATCACCGTGCCGGGGATTCGGGCGGTGCTTCGCCTGCAGAAGGAGCTCCGGCGGGAGCGGGCCCAGTGGGAACAGGAGGTGGTTTCATGAGGCCGGAAATGTCCCCTTGGGGGGAAATCGATCACTGCGTCCAGCTGTGTCCCGGTGTGTATGAGGTGTCCACCCCCAGCCACGGGGGAGTGATGGCCCAGCTGGGGGCGGCGTCCAGAATCTTTTCCGCAGCAGCCAGACGGTATGGCTTTGTGGAGGGGGGCTATCTCTGCTTTGAGGAGGACTGCGACGCGGCGGTGGCCATTCGGGAGCTGCTGGACCGTGGAAAGGTCACTCCTCCGGTGAACCGGTATTACGGCCCCGGGGAGTACGAGAAGGCCATTGACCGGTCCATCCAGCGGTATCAGCCGGAATACTGGCAGGCAAGGCAGAAGCGTTTGGAACAGAAGGCCCGCCGGCGGGAAGGGAGGGACGGCCTGTGAGGGAAGAACCGGTCTTTTCCGCCTTTGTCACCAACCTGGGCAAGTACAACGAGGGGGAACTGGCGGGGGAATGGGTAAACTTTCCCACCAGCAACGGGGAGATGCAGCAGGTGTTCCGCCGCATCGGTCTGAGCCCCCGGTACGAGGAGTGGTTCATCACCGACTACGACAGCTCCGTCCCCGGCCTCACGGATTCCCTGGGGGAATACGAGAGCCTCAGCGAGCTGAACTACCTGGCCCATCTGGTCCGGGACCTGGGAGATCTTACCAAACTGGAGGCAGTTCTGGACCTGGGGGAGTCCACCGGAAGCGTGAAAGAGCTGATCAACCTGACGGAAAACCTGGACTGTTTCGAGTTCCTGGAGGGGGTCCGGGACGACAGCGGCCTGGGCTATTACTGGGCGGAAGACAGCGGCTGTTACGACACCGGCAGAATGGGTCCCCTGGCCCGGTACCTCGATTACGAAGCCTTCGGGCGGGACATCCGGCTGGAGGAGGGGGGCGTGTACGGCGCAGGGGGCTACGTCCGGTACACAGGGGACGGCTTCAGAGAGCTGTACAGCGGAGACCTGTCCCACATTCCGGAGGAATACCGCATCAAAGGGCCGGAATGCGCCCGGCAGCATTCCTCCCGGCCGTTTTTCCCAGAGCGGTAAACAAGGAGGTTATCCCATGTACTACACCAAGGAACAGATCCAGCAGGCCCGGCAGATGGACCTGCTCACCTACCTGCAGCGTTGGGAACCCCAGGAACTGGTCCGTGTGTCCGGCAGCGTCTACTGCACCAAGACCCACGACAGCCTGCGGATCTCCAACGGAAAGTGGTTCTGGTTTTCCCAAGGAGTGGGCGGGGTCAGCGCCTTGGACTATCTCATCAAGGTCAACGGCTGCTCGTTTCTGGAGGCCATGGAAACTCTTTGCGGCCGGGCAGAGGCCGGGCTGCCTGTGGCCAGAGGTTCTCCAGAGGAGCCCAGACCCAAGGAGCTGTGCCTCCCGGAACGAAGCCCCACCCACCACCGGGTGATGGCCTATCTGACAGGCCGGGGCATCCACCGGGAGATTGTGGAGTACTGCATCGGCACAGGACGGCTCTACGAGAGCCTGCCCCGCCGCAATGCGGTGTTTCTGGGGTTTGACTCCCAGGGGAAAGCCCGGTTCGGCTGCCAGCGGGGAACGGGGAAGGCCAGGTTCCACGGGGACTTGACCGGCAGCGACAAGCGCTACGCCTTCTCCCTCACCGGGGACAGCGACGGTCTCCACTTGTTTGAAGCCCCCATCGACGCCCTTTCCTACGCTGCCCTGTGCAAGCTGGACGGCATGGACTGGCGGGGAGAAAACCTGCTGGCCCTGGCAGGAGTGCACCGGCCCAGCGGGAGGGGAATTCCTCGGCTGCCCTTGGCTCTGGAGTCCTTCCTGAAGGACCACCCCCAGGTGAAAACGGTCTATCTCCACCTGGACAACGACCTGCCCGGGCGGCAGGCAGCCCAGGGAATACTGGCGGCCCTGCCGGAGGGAATCCGCGGGGAAAACCGGCCGCCGCCCTTTGGAAAAGATGTAAACGACACCCTGTGCCACCGGCTTGGGATCTCCCGGCAGAAGGAGGCGCAGAAGCGGGAGCGCTGAACCGTTCCAAGGAGGGGAGGGAATGACAGACCGCAGCAAGCATCGCCGATGGTCACCCACCGGCAGGAAAACTCCAGGGGCTGCCCCTGGAACCCCAAAAGGCAAGGAGGAACACTGTGCGCAAAAGAAACCGGCGGGTCCAGGTCCGCTTGACAGAACAGGAATACAGAGGGTTTTTGAAGCGGGTGGGGTCCAGCGGGCTGTCCCAGGAGGAATACCTGCGGCAGCTGCTTCGGGGTCTTGTTCCCCGGGACCTGCCCCCGCCGGACTACCACCGGTTCATGGAGGAGCTGTACCAGGTGGGCAGCCTTCTCCGGCAGCTCTCCCACCAGGCCCAGGCCCTGGGCGCCGTGGACGCTGCCCGCTGCGAAAGCGCGGTGGAACAGTTCCGGCAGCTGGTGGAAGAGGTCACCGCCGCCGTGATTTCGCCCGGGAGGCTGTAATATGGCGGTCACCTCACTGTGGGCGGTGCGGGGGAACCTGGGCGGGGTTTTGGACTACGCCGCCAACCCGGAAAAGACCCAGAACCCCGGCTTCGAGCAGGAGGGGGATCTGGCCCATCTGATCCGCTACGCGGTCCAGCAGCGGAAAACCACCGTTCGGGAGGAGGGGGTGGCCGTGAAGCAGTTTGTCACCGGTATCCACTGTGACCCTGCCACCGCACGCCGGGAGATGGCGGCGGTGAAACAGCGCTTCGGCAAAGAAGGGGGGATCATTGCCTACCACGGGTACCAGTCCTTCGCCCCGGGAGAGTGCACCCCGGAGCTGGCCCATCAAATCGGCGTACAGCTGGCCCGGCAGCTGTGGGGAGGCAGGTACCAGGTGCTGGTTGCCACCCACCTGGACCGGGAAAACCACCTCCATTCCCATTTTGTCATCAACACCGTCTCCTTTGCCGACGGGAAAAAGTTCCACCGCACCGGCCGGGATTACCGCGCCATGCGGGAGGCCTCCGACGCCCTGTGCCGGGAGTACGGCCTGTCGGTCCTGGAGAATCCCCAGCAAGGGAGAACCATGCAGTATGGGGAGTATCGGGCGGAACGGCAGGGAAAGCCCACCTGGCGCTCTCTCATCCGGAAGGACGTGGACGCTGCCCTTCGCCGGTCCATGACGGAGCGGCAGTTTGTTCAGGCCCTCCAGCAGATGGGCTACCAGGTGAAAACAGGGGCGGACATTTCCGTGCGGCCCCGGGGAAAAGAGCGGTTTTTCCGCCTGGGCCGGAACCTGGGCGAGGACTACTCCCCGGCAGGCATCCGCCGGCGCTTGCTGGAACAAACGTTCCCTGAAAGGAAGAGTCCTACCCGTCCCCGGAAGGTGCGGTGCAGGGGGAGGATCAAGCCCGCCCGAAAAGCCTACGGATTCCGGGCGCTGTACTACCACTACTGCTACTTGCTGGGGATTTTCCCCCAAAACAAGAGCCGCCTGCCCCGGCGGGTGTCTCCCGAACTTCGGGAGGAGCTGCTGCGGGGGGAGAGGTTTTCCCAGGAAGTGCGGCTGCTGTCCCGGCACAAAATCGATACGCTGGAACAGCTGAACGCGTACCGGGGCGGGGCAGAGGAGCGTCTGGAGGGACTGCTTTCCCAGCGGGCAGCCCTGTACCGGCTGGTCCGCACGGTGGCAGTCCAGGCGGAACCGGAGCGAAAGGATCGGGTAAAGGGGGAGATTTCCGCCCTCACCGGGCAGATCCAGAACCTGCGGAAGGAGCTGCGGCTGTGTGAGGACATTGCCGCGCGCTCTGAGAAAATGAAGGAAGCCCTGACGATTCAGGGAAAGGTGGAGCAAGCATTGAAAAAAGAACGCCCAGAACTGGGGGAAAGGATAATTTCATGAATGTGCTGGTAGTAGAACCGGGGATCCTCCCCTATGAAAAGGAGATCAACGGCCTGAAGGAAATGCAGGCGGTGGTGGGAGGCACCATCACCGCCATTTACCCCTGGGAGGACACAGCGGCCATCGTCTGCAACGACGAGGCGCTGCTTCTGGGGATGCCCTTCAACCGCAGCGTGGAAGGGGGCTATGGGGGCGTGTTCGGCCCGTTTTTCGTCTGCGGACTGGGGGAAGAGGACTTCTGCGCCCTCACCCCGGAACAGATGAAGACCTACAAGGACAGGTTTCACCAGGCGGAGCTGCTGGTGGGCTTTCGGGGAGAGGAGCCGGTTACCTGGAAAATCCCCGCCCGGGCCAGGGAGCAGGTCCGCCGCAAACCCAGGTCCCAGGACCTGGAACGGTAAGGGGGTGAGCCCACTTGTACACCGATGCCCCCGACCAGGTGCTGCGCCTGAGCATGGAAGGGGTGGAGTTCGCCCTGAAAATCTCCGGGGCCGCCGCAAAAAATGTTGCCGCTGCCCTCTACGCCGTGGCGAGGGACC
Organism: uncultured Clostridia bacterium; assembly: GCA_944376265.1. Taxonomy (GTDB): domain Bacteria; phylum Bacillota; class Clostridia; order Oscillospirales; family Acutalibacteraceae; genus Acutalibacter. The sequence continues at coordinate 35,975 of CALWCD010000010.1, forward strand.
AAAAGCGCACCAAGGGAAAGGCCGGAATCACCGCCATGCTGCGGCAGCAGCGCCCCTTGACCGTGTACACCATTCCCAAGGCGGACTGCCCGGAATTTGCCAAGCAGGCCAAACGCTACGGGATCTTGTACGCCCCCATTCCCCTGAAGAAGGGAGACGACACCCTGGACCTTATGGTGTTCCAGGACGACGCTCCCCGGGTCAACCGGATCGTGGAGCGGCTGAGTCTAATGGTGCCGGACGCCGCCTCCCTTCAAACCGGCCTGGAGCAGGCCAGGGAGGGGGCCGGCCCTTTCCCGGAACGGAGGGAGAGGGGATCTCTGTCCGGGAGTATCTCCGAGCCCGGCAGGAGTTCCGAAAGGACTGGGTCTGACCGCCCCTCCGTGCGGAAGGAGCTGGAGAAGCTGAAATCCCGGGGGAACCCTCCCCAGCCCCAGGCCAAAGGGGGGAGGGCTCCCCGATGAAGCCGAAACAGCCTGTGCCGCCCTGGCTTTACGTTCTGGGAATCGTTCCGGCGGTGTGGCTGGGACTGCTGATGGCCCCCTCTCTTTCCGGGGGCCTGGAGGGGATGGCGGAAAACCTTCCCCGTGCCTTGAGCAGTCCGTTTTCCATTTCCTGGTGCCAGGACAGCCTGAGGTCGGTCCTTTTCGCCCTTGCCGCCTACGGTTTGGGCGTGGGGGTCTTTCTTGCCTCCCGCCACCCCTACCGCCGGGGGGAGGAGCACGGCTCCGCCCAGTGGGGCAGTCCCCGCAGGGTGAACCGGAAATACGCCGCCAAACCCTTTGAGGCCAACCGGCTGTTCACCCGGCACGTGCGCATGGGATTGGACACCCGCAGGCACCGGCGGAACCTGAACACGGTGGTGGTGGGCGGGTCCGGTTCCGGCAAGACCAGGTGTTACGCCAAACCCAACCTGTGCCAGGGAAACACCAGCTTTGTGGTGCTGGACCCCAAGGGGGAACTGCTCCGGGACACGGGGCAGTTGCTGGAAAAGAAGGGGTACGAAGTCCGGGTGCTGGACCTGCTCCACATGGAAAAAAGCTTCTGCTACAACCCCTTTGTCTACCTTCGGGACGACAACGACGTCCAGCGGCTGGTGACCAACCTGTTCAAGTCCACCACCCCCAAGGACAGCAAATCCAGCGACCCCTTCTGGGACACGGCAGCCTCCATGCTGTTGATGGCCTTCATCCTGTACCTCAAGTACCAGGCCCCGCCCCAGGAGCAGAACTTTTCCACCGTGCTGGAGCTGCTCCGGGCGGCGGAGGTGCGGGAGGAGGATGAGAGCTACCAGTCCCCGGTGGACGAGCTGTTCGACCGGCTGGAAATGCGCTTTCCGGACCACATCGCCCTGAAGTATTACCGGGACTACCGCTCCGGCTCCGCCAAGACACTGAAGTCCATTCAGATCACCCTGGCGGCAAGGCTGGAGAAATTCAACCTTCGTTCCCTCTCGGCCCTCACCGCCGCGGACGAGCTGGACCTGTCCAGCCTGGGGGAGAAAAAGACGGCCCTGTTCGCCCTAATCCCCGACAACGACACCAGCTTCAACTTCCTGGTGTCCATCCTCTACACCCAGATCTTCCAGCAGCTGTTCCACCTGGCCGACCACAAGTACGGGGGCAGCCTGCCGGTGCCGGTCCACTTTCTCATGGACGAGTTCTCCAATGTGAGCCTGCCCGATGACTTCGACAAGCTGCTGGCCACCATGCGCAGCCGGAATATCTCTGTGTCCATTATCTTGCAGAACCTTGCCCAGCTGAAGGCCCTTTTTGAAAAGCAGTGGGAAAGCATTCTGGGCAACTGCGACGAACTGCTCTACCTGGGCGGCAACGAGGCCTCCACCCACAAGCTGCTCTCCGAAAGCTACCTGGGAAAGTCCACCCTGTGGCTGGATTCCTACGGCAAAAGCCGGGGGCGGGGCGGAAGCTGCACCACCAACATGAGCCTCATTGGCCGGGAGCTGCTCACTCCCGATGAGGTGCGAATGCTGGACAACCGGTACGCCCTACTGTTCATCCGGGGAGAGCGGCCGCTGCTGGATGAAAAATACCAGATCTTAAAACACCCCAGCGCGGCCCTGACTGCCGACGGGAAGGCTGTCCCCTACGAGCATGGGGGAACATCCCGGGCGGCGGCCAGTCTCACCGCCCCGGCAATTGCCAAGGGGGAGGCTCCGCAGGAAAGGAACCCTCTGCCGGAAGCTGCTCTGTACACCGACGAAGAATTGGAAACGCTGTTTGACGTAAAGGAGGAACCCAGCCTATGAACAAAAAGAAACTCACCCAGCCAAAGCCTTTGAACAAAAAGGGCCGCCGGGCCTTTGCCCTGTTTGCCGTCTCCACCCTGCTGACAGGGGGGCTTGCCACCACTGCCTTCGCCACCAGCGGAGGGGACCCCCTGACGGTGGTGAACAACCTGTCCGACTTCATCTTCGGCCTGATCCGTGCCGTGGGCATCATCCTGCTGGGCTGGGGCGTGGTCCAGGTGGGACTTTCCTTCCAGTCCCACGATCCCAGCCAGCGCTCCCAGGGGTTTCTCACCTTGGCAGGCGGGGTGGTGATCACCTTCGCCAAGGAAATCCTGGACCTGATTACCGGGGGCTGAACCGTGGACTGCCTGACACTGGAAGAAGGGAGGAAGCCTCATGAGCGACAACTGGGTGGTCCAGAACCTGGAAAACGCCCTGAATACCTGGAACGACTCCATGACGGAGATCTGGCAGCTCATCACCCAGAGCCCGGCGGACTTTAAAGGGGGCGGCATCTGGAGCGTGATCCTCAACATCCACGACGGAGTCCGGGCCGTTGGACTGGCGCTGCTGGTGCTGTTCTTCCTGGTGGGGGTCATGCGCACCTGCGGCAGCTTTGCAGAGCTGAAGCGCCCGGAAGCGGCCCTGAAGCTGTTCGTCCGGTTTGCCCTGGCAAAAAGCGTGGTCACCTACGGCCTGGAGCTGATGCTGGCCCTGTTCGACATTGTCCAGGGTTTGGTGTCCGCCATCCTGAACGCTTCCGGCCTGGGAGGCGCCGAGGACATGGTGCTGCCGGAGGAGATCGTCACAGCGGTGGAGGACTGCGGCTTTTTCGAGTCCATCCCTCTGTGGGCCGTGACCCTCATCGGCGGGCTGTTTATCACGGTGCTGTCCTTCCTGATGATCCTGACCGTGTACGGGCGGTTTTTCCGCCTGTACCTGTACACCGCCATCGCGCCCGTCCCACTCTCCACCTTTGCAGGGGAGCCCACCCAGAATGTGGGCAAGAGCTTTCTTAAAAGTTATGCCGCCGTGTGCCTGGAGGGCGCCATCATAGTGCTGGCCTGTGTGATTTTCTCCCTGCTGGCCACAGCCCCGGCCGTGGTGGAGTCGGACGCCGCCGCCGTCACCCAGGTGTGGAGCTATGTGGGAGAGCTGATCTTCAACATGCTGGTGCTGGTGGGCACGGTGAAAATGGCCGACCGGGTGGTGCGGGAGATGATGGGACTGTGAAAAGGAGGCCTATATGGAAATAAAAATCAATCGGGAGATCCGCAACTACACAGAGAGTGTGTTCTTCGGCCTGAGTCTGCGCCAGTGCGTGTTCTCCGTGCTTGCCATGGCGGTGGCGGTGGGGCTGTACTTTCTGCTGCGGCCCGCCCTGGGGCTGGAGACTTTGTCCTGGGTGTGCATTTTGGGGGCGGCCCCCTTTGCCGCCCTGGGGTTCATCGCCTACCACGGCATGACCGCCGAACAGTTTCTCTGGGCCTGGCTGCGCTCTCAGGTGCTGGAGCCCAGGCAGCTGAAATGCCAGCCCTTCAACCTGTATCTGGAACTTCTGAAAGGGGGCCGATGATGCTCAAATCCGTGAAAAACCAACGCAAGCTGGAACGGGAGCGGTACGCCGTTCCCCGCAGTGTGCAGGATGTGATCCCCATCCGGCGCATCTGGAAAGACGGGGTGTTCCTCTGCGGCAGCCTGTACACCAAAAGCTTTTCCTTTTCCGATATCAACTACCGGGTGGCCAGCCGGGAGGACAAGGAGAGCATGTTCCTCTCCTACGCTTCCCTGCTCAACTCCCTGGACAGCGGCTCCTGCGCCAAAATCACCGTGAACAACCGGAGGGTGGGCCGGGCAGCGCTGGAGGACTCGGTGCTCATGCCCCTCCAGGGAGACTTCCGGGACAAATACCGGAAGGAGTACAACCAGATGATCCTGGACAAGTCCACCGGGGCCAACGGCATTATGCAGGAAAAGTACGTGACACTTTCTGTGGCCAAAAAGAACGTGGAGGAGGCCCGCTCCGCCTTTGCCCGTGTGGGGGCGGACCTGACCTCCCGCTTCGCGTCTCTGGGGTCGCGCTGCCGGGACCTGGATGCCCAGGAGCGGCTGCGCATCCTCCACGACTTCTACCGCCCCGGGGAGGAGGAAGGGTTCTCCTTCCACCTGAACACTGCCGCCCGGCTGGGGCACCATTTCAAGGACGCCATCTGTCCCGACAGCATAGAGCAGTCCGCCGACCACCTGAAGCTGGGAGACCGGTACTGCCGGGTGCTGTATCTGAAGGACTACGCCAACTACATCCGGGACGAGTTTGTCAGCCAGCTGACCGACCTTCCCACGGACCTGATGCTCTCTCTTGACATTCTGCCCATCCCCACCGACGAGGCGGTGCGGGAGGTGGAAAACCGGCTGCTGGGGGTGGAGACCAACATCACCAACTGGCAGCGCCGCCAGAACCAAAACAACAACTTCTCCGCGGTTATCCCCTACGACATGGAACTGCAGCGAAAGGAGAGCAAGGAGTTCCTGGACGACCTGACCACCCGGGACCAGCGGATGATGCTGTGCGTGCTCACCCTGGTGCTCACAGCGGATTCCTACCGGCAGCTGCAGAGCGATACCGAGTCCATCCAGACCATAGCCAGAAGGCACATGTGCCAGATGGCGGTGCTGAAGTTCCAGCAGCTGGACGGGCTGAACACAGTGCTGCCCATAGGGGTGCGGAAAATCAACGCCTTTCGCACCCTCACCACGGAGAGCCTGGCGGTATTCATGCCCTTCAAGGTCCAGGAAATCCAGGACAAGGGAGGCATCTACTTTGGGGAGAACGCCATTTCCCACAACCTGATCCTGTGCAGCAAGGAGAACCTCCTGAATCAGTCGGCGTTCCTGCTGGGAGTGCCGGGAGCGGGCAAGTCCTTTGCCGCCAAGGAGCAGATCGCCTTTCTCATGCTCAACACCCAGGACGACATCCTGATCTGCGATCCGGAAAACGAATTCGGACCCCTGGTCAAGGCCCTGGGCAGGGAGGAAGCAGCGGTGATCCACATGGCCGCCGGCGGGAAGGACCGCTTAAACGCCATGTACATGGTGGAGGGCTACGGGGAGCGCAACCCCATTGTGGAGAAATCTCAGTTTGTCATGTCCCTCATCGAGCAGATCGATCGGCGGGGCGTGGGACCTCAGCACAAGTCCATCATCGACCGGTGCACGGGGTACGTGTACCAGGACGCTCAGCTGTCCGGAAAACCGGCCACTCTCTGCGACCTTCGCCAAAAGCTTCTGGAGCAGCCGGAGGAGAAGGCGAAGGACATTGCCCTTTCCCTGGAGCTGTTCACCACCGGCTCTCTGGATATCTTCGGCAGGGAAAGCACTGTGGACCTGGACAAGCGGGTGGTGGTGTTTGACATCCGCAGCCTGGGGGAGCAGCTGAAGGCCACCGGCCTGCTGGTGATAACGGACACCATTTTAAACCGGGTAACCCTGAACTGGAAAAGGGGCCGCCGCACCCATGTGTTCATCGATGAGTTTCATGTGGTGTTTGAGAACCAGCAGAGCGGCATCTTTTTCAACTCCGCCTGGAGGCAGTTCCGCAAGCGGGGGGCCTATCCCACCGCTATCACCCAGAACGTGGAATACCTGCTGGATTCCGTCCAGGCCAGCACCATGCTCTCCAACTCCGAGTTTATCGTTATGCTGAACCAGGCGGCCTCTGACCGGGAGAAGCTTGCAAAGCTTCTGAACATCTCCCGGGAGCAGATGGATTACGTCACCAACGCCCAGGCAGGGTGCGGCCTGCTTCGCTACGGCAGCGCCCTGGTGCCCTTTGTCAACCAGTTCCCCAAGGACACGGAGCTGTACCAGCTGATGACCACCAAGCCCGGCGAGGGGGTGTTCGGAGGCGCCCATGGGTAAAGGCATCAAAACGAAGGCAGCCCAGCAGGCAAAGACTCTGGAGACCGTGGGAGAGCCTGGCCGGCGGATGAAGCAGCGCTTTCTCCGCACCAGACAGCAGAGCGCCCGCCAGGCGCCGCCCCCCGAGGAAGCCGCGCCGCCCCCGGGGAAGGAGACCGCTGCCGGGGAAACCCCTGGAAAGGGTTCGGCCATTCCTTCTTCTGCCAGGCGCCGCGGCCGTAGGGTTCTCTCCCCGGGCCAGCGGATGAAAGCTGCCTTCCTCAAGGCGAAGGAGGCGGCCGTCAGAGAACAGCCCATCTGCCAGGAAAACGCTGGGGAAGCCCCTTCCCCGGTTGGGGAGACCGTAAACCAGGTGTCCGAAAAAACGGAGAGAGCCCTGGAATACTCTATCCGAAAAACAGGACAGTTGACCAAACGTGTCACACCTTCTGGTCCCTCCGCCACTGTGAGAACCAGGCGGGAAAGCAGTCCGTTTTCCAGAGGCCGTGACCCTGGGCCTCGCTCCAGGGAGGGCGCAGCCCCTTCTTTTCAGGGCACATCCCGCCGGAGAAACCCCGCCCCTTCCAAAGTGAGGAGGCTGAAAACGCCTTCTTCCACCCTTCCAGCCTCCCGGCAAACTGCCGTGGCCGGCATCAAGGCCCGCCAGGGGGCAGTGGTTCAAGGGAAAGCTGCAGCCCCTGCCCTTCAGCGCCAGGCCCGCATGGTTCGTGCCAGAGCCGGCGCGGCCTCCCATACAGCCAAGCGGGCCGCAAAGGTTTTCGCCCGAGCCGCGAAAGCTGCCATGGCCGGGGCCAGGTCTCTGGGGGCAGCCCTTTTGGCAGGGGGCGGGGTCATGCTGCTGGCGGTGGTGGTACTCTGCCTGATGGGGTTCTTGCTTGGTTCCTGCTTCGGCATTTTCTTTTCCGGGGAGGATTCCGGCACCGGTGAGACCATCCACACCGCCATTGTGGAGATCAACCTGGCGTACCAGGAGCGGCTGGAGAAGCTGCAGGAGGAAGGCGCCTTCGACACCCTGGAGATCTCCGGCACCCAGGCGCCTTGGAAGGAGGTGCTGGCCGTCTACGCCGTGAAAACCACCACAGACCCCCACGGCCGGGACGTGGCCTCCATGGACGGGGAGCACCTGGCATTGCTGTCCCAGGTGTTCTGGGAAATGAACCAGCTTACCGCCGCCGCGGAGACCAGGACAGACGGGGAGGGGGAGACGGAACAAAGGGTTCTGGTGGTAACCGTGTCCCGGAAAACGGCCCTGGAAATGGCGGCCCAGCTGGGGTTTGATGACAGCCAGAAAGAGCAGCTGGAGGAGCTGCTTTCCCCGGAATTCGACCAGCTTTGGAACCAGCTGCTCTACGGCGTCGGTCTGGGCGGCGGCAGCGGGGACCTTGCGGCGGTGGCGCTGTCCCAGGTGGGCAATGGGGGCGGCCAGCCCTACTGGAGCTGGTACGGGTTCCCCAGCCGGGTGGAGTGGTGCGCCTGCTTTGTCTCCTGGTGCGCGGAACAGTGCGGACTGATCGACAGCGGTGCGGTCCCCCGGTTTGCCGGTGTGGGCACGGGGGTTGGGTGGTTTCAGGCCCGGGGCAGGTGGCTGCCCGGCAGCGGTGTGCCGGAGCCGGGGATGCTCATCTTCTTCAAATGGTACGGCAGCGACGCCTCTGTGGCCGACCACGTGGGCATTGTGGAGAAGGTGGAGAATGGCCTGGTGTACACCATTGAGGGCAACTCCGGCGACATGGTCCGCCGATGCAGCTACCCCGTGGGATACGGGGAGATCCTGGGATACGGCGCCGTAGAGGACGCCCCTTCCCGGGAGGAGAAAAATTTGACCTGATAAAACCTATGGAAACCGATAATGAATACGTATTAGACAGAGAACCTTTCCGGGGGTATACTGAATGCAGTACCCATCCGGGAGGAATGACTATGAAACATCATCGAAAGGCACTGCTCCTGTGGGGGGCGGCCCTGGCGCTGTCTGCCTGCGGGTGCGGGGAAGTCCAGCCCGGTTCGGAAAGCCGGGAGGAAAGCGCCCTGTCCCATCAGCTGGTGGAGGTGAGGTGGGAGGATCACACCGTGACCTACCGGCTCAATGGCAGCCCGGCGGCGGAGTCCCTGGCAGAACAGCTTCCCCTCACGGTGGAGATGGAGGATTTCAGCACCAACGAGAAGATTTTCTACCCACCTCAGCCCCTGGACACGGAACACACCCCCACTGCCCGGAGAGGCGCCGGGACGCTGGCCTATTACCAGCCCTGGGGAGACGTGGTGCTCTTTTACGGAGACTACCGTGAGAACCCGTCCCTGTTCGAGCTGGGCCAGGCCGTCTCCGGCGGGGAACTGGTGGAGGAGATCACCGGCACCGTGACCATTGCGGCGGCGGAAACAGAACAGAAGTAAGGAGAGAGCATGATGGATCGAGCGGAGAGAACCGAACAGAATATGCAGGAATTATTCCACACCCATGCCGCCGGCAGGGAGGGGACCGACCACGAGTTTATGAGAATCCTTCAGGGGTTCATCTTCGGGGACGTGTGCCATACCGGCAGCCTGGACAACCGGACGCGGGAGCTGGTCACCGTGACCGTGCTCACCACCCTCAGCACCTTGCCCCAGCTGCAGGCCCATGTAGGGGCGGCCATGAACGCCGGATGCACGCCGGTGGAGATTCGGGAGGCGGTGTACCAGTGCGCCCCCTTTATCGGGTTCCCCAAAACCCTTAACGCCATTGCCGTGATGAACCAGGTGTTCCAGGAGCGGGGGGTGTCCCTTCCCCTGCCGGAGCAGGGAACCGTGGACCGGGAGGAGGACCGTTACTCCCGGGGCCGGGAGCTCCAGGAGCCCCTTTACGGCAGGGAGATCGCCCAGCGCTACACCTGGCTGCCCGGGGAATTCGCCCAGGCGGTGCCCCGTTTTTTGACGGAACTCTGCTTCGGGGACTTCGCCACCCGAACCGGCCTGGACGGCAAAACCAGAGAGCTGCTTCTGGTGACGCTTTTGGCCGCCTTGGGCGGCGCCGAGGTCCAGGTGAAGAGCCACGTAGCCGGCGCCCTGAAGGCGGGCAGCACCCGGGAGGAAATTGTCTGCGCCCTGGTCCATGCCAGCGGCTACATGGGCATCCCCCGGCTGTTCAACAGCCTGAACGCCTGCAAAGAGCTTTTGGCTTCCCACACTTCCTAACAGACGCCGAAACAAGGGCGCGCTGCAGTTTCCATGCTGCAGCGCGCTTTTTTTAGTGCCTTTAGGCTTAACAAAACCCCTGGTTCTACCAGGGGTAAATAAAAAGCCTTGGCAAATAAAACC